>JAFTHG010000243.1 GCA_017457555.1 Kiritimatiellia bacterium
AGGCTTCCTTAAGCGTTTCCGGAGGAACATCGCGACGGGTATAACTCCCATCAAACCCAATCTTCTGAAAACTGGCAGAATGCATAATCGGCGAAAAACTATGGCCGATCGGATGACCAAGCACGGCAAAATGTTTCATTTAAGCCTTTCGTATCCGCACGATTAAGAGGCGTTTCCGGATTACTCTTGCGACATCGCAATTGACCCGGACCGCGAGATGTCCAACACATCAAATGGGTGTAACAATGTCAAAAATTGCCCCACTTGCATTTGTGAGCCGACCATCTGAATCGTTAAAGAGTCCGGGTGTACACCCAGAACTTTGGCTCCAAACAGCATTGCCACTTCAATTACAGGGGCGCGACCGGTGGCACGTGTGCTGACTTTCACCAGCAGGGCTTCACGGTCAATATGTGGCTTGGCAGTAACGTCATCCACGCTGAAGACATTAATCTGTTTCGCCAATTGCGCAACGACTTGAACAATGACTTCCGGTTCACCCGAGATGCCGATTGTCATCTTGGAGATAGAGGGGTCGGTTGTTGGACCAACATTCAAGGTTTCAATATTGTAGCCGCGTCCGGAAATATGCCCAACAATGCGTGCTAACACGCCGGGGCTATTCTCAACCAAAACATTCAGAATGTGTTTTTGCATCTCTTTACTCCTTAGCAACGCGGAGGAAGAATCATATCCGAGAGCGGTGCTCCTGGCGGAACCATCGGAAGCACATTTTCATCTTCGGCAACGATACATTCAATTAACCAGGGATGCGGATCGGAGAAGGCTTCTTCAAAGACTGCTTCAGCTTCGGCTAACGTTGTGACACGCTTTGAACGAATCCCATAGGCTTCGCCAATTTTGACAAAATCAGGCAGATAGGCAGGTTCTTCAATGTCACAGACAATCTGCTCATTCTTTGGACGGTTGTCAGGTGTCAAAATGGTTGCACTGTGACGTCCGCCATAGAAGAGGTCTTGCCATTGACGCACCATACCTAAACGCGCATTGTTCAGGACGATAAACTTCACGGGTAACTTGTGTTCAACGGCAACTACCAATTCCTGAATGTTCATCTGGAAACCACCGTCACCATTGATGGACACCATCAAGGCCTCCGGGCAGGCCATCTGCGCACCAATCGCCGCTGGGACACCAAAGCCCATCGTGCCTAAGCCACCAGAACTGATAAAGGAGCGAGGCCGTGTGTAGCGGTAGAATTGTGCCGCCCACATCTGATTCTGCCCCACATCCGTGACGATGGTGGCACGTCCGTTAGACTTGCGGTCAATGGCTTCAACCACGGCTTGAGGTTGCAGTTTACCATCATTTCGCGGCTGATAGATGGCCGGCTTTTCCTTACGCCACTTTGCAATTTGCTCCAACCAATCCGAGCGATCCACCTTACGAATCTGTGGCAAGAGCACTTCCAGCGTTTGGCGCAAATCTGCGCAAACCGAAATGTCGGTCTTTACATTCTTGCCGATTGCCGATGCATCCACATCAATGTGAGCAATCTGTGCCGAGCAGGCAAAGTCTGAGATGCGTCCCGTGACACGGTCATCAAAACGAGCACCGGCAGAGATGACCAAATCGGCTTGTTGAATCGCCTGATTCGCAGCAATGGAGCCATGCATGCCTACCATCCACATGGAGAGCGGGCTCGTTTCGGGGAATGCTCCAAGTCCCATCAATGTGGTACAAACCGGGATATCATACGTTTCTGCGAGCGAACGCAACAATGCACAACTGTTCGATACAATTGCACCGCCACCCACGTACAATACGGGACGATGCGACTTGTTGATCGCTTCTGCCAGACGTGCCACCTGATCCGGCGGTGGCAAGAGTGTTGGCTGATAGGCGCGAATAGCCACATCCTGCATGCTCACATCCGGTTGTAATGTATACTGCTGCTGGATATTTTTGGGAATATCAATTAAGACGGGGCCCGGCTTACCTGTGCTGGCAATGAAGAAGGCCTCGGCAATGATTCGGGGCAAATCATCCACCGAACGCACCAGGATATTGTGCTTGGTTACGCCACGCGTAATTCCGGTGGTATCAGCTTCCTGAAACGCATCCGTGCCAATTAGATTCATGGCGACCTGACCCGAAATCACCACCATGGGCACACCGTCCATCATGGCAGTCGCAAGGCCGGTGACAGCATTTGTTGCACCGGGGCCGGATGTGACAAGCGCACATCCCACTTTGCCCGTTGCACGCGCATAACCATCAGCCATGTGAATGCCGCCCTGCTCATGGCGTGGCAGGACAAACTTTATCGGCGAGTCATACAACTTATCAAAGATGTCAATTACAGTGCCACCCGGATAGCCGAAGAGGACCTTGCAGCCATTGCTGATGAGTCCATCAACCACACATTGCGCGCCACTGCGTCCCTGCTTCCGGAGCATTTCCGGTGACGGCGTAAAGGCGGTTTCACCGAGATTTCGCTGATAAGGGGGAACTTGAGTCATATTAATCCTTTCAGTCTGATGGCTGATTGGGTAAATACAAACGGTACTCGGCGATCCGTTTCGTCGTAATCGTTGCCGAGTGCCAAATTAAAAACAATTAGATTTCGAAACACCAACCGTGTGTGTCTGCGATACGGCCAAACTGAATATCTTGCATCGTATCATGCAACTTGCGAAGGTTGGGACCGCACTCCGTCTTGGAGCCGATTTCAATTACTTCGCCATTGCGATGCACTTCGCAAACCGGTGTTACGACAACGGCCGTTCCACAGGCTCCGATTTCTGCGAAATCACGCAATTCTTCATACGGAATCTGGCGAATTTCAACACGGTGACCCAAATCTGCTGCAAGCTGTTGCAACGACAAATTGGTTACAGAGGGTAATACCGAGGAAGACTTCACCGTTACAAAGGTGCCATCTTCCTTAAAGCCGATGAAGTTGGACGTTGCAAATTCTTCCACGCAGGTGTGCGTCTTTGCATCCAGATAGAGTTCCACCGGGAAGCCCATCTCGTGTGCTTTTTCGTGAGCGAAAAGGCTGGCTGCATAGTTTCCACCGACCTTAACATCGCCCATGCCCTGCGGTGCGGCACGATCATAATCGTCAAAGATGATGGCGCGTACAGGCTTGATACCACCCTTATAGTAGTTGCCCATCGGCATTACCATCATAATAAAGGTATATTCATTTGCCGGGGCCACGCCAATCTGAGGACCGGTGCCAATCAAGAGCGGCCGGACGTACATTGATGCACCACACCCATACGGCGGGACGTAGTCAATGTTATCACGCACAACGCGCTTCAAGGCATCCAAGAACATCTCGGTTGGCACAGGCGGCATCACGGTCTTGTAGGCAGTACGCTGCATACGCTCTGCATTGGCTTGCGGGCGGAATGCGACAATTTTGCCATCCTTCTGACGAAAAACCTTCACGCCTTCAAAGCATTCCTGTCCGTAATGGAGGCATCCTGCGGCGATTGACATCGAAATCGTCGGCTCATTAATGAGCTCTCCGCCATCCCATGCGCCCTGCTTCCACGTATAACGAATATGGCTTCGCGTAGGCATATACGCAAATCCAAGATTCGACCAGTCAATTTCTACCATGTCTGTCTTCTCTTTCTCTAGGCACCGCCGTGCCAATACCAAGGCTTGTTCCACCGTTGCCGAACGGACTGCCGCCCGGTTACCACTGAAAGTCTCTTCTTTTACCGCCACAATGCCACGATACGCCACTGCAATATAAACGCGGCCCACCGGCTTATCCGGCGTTGCTCCACCCGGTCCGGCAATACCCGTCACGGCAATGCCTAAAGGGACACCGAGCAAATTGCAAACACCCTGTGCCATCTCTTCGGCACACTCTGAACTGACAGCCCCGACGGTCGCCAATGTCTTTGCTGAAACATTGAGCAACTTCTGTTTGATGCGGTTTTGATACGCGACAACCGCACCATCAAAAACATCACTTGCACCGGGTAATGCCGACAGAATCCCACCAATTAAGCCACCCGTGCAGGATTCTGCAGTGCCTAAACGCACCCCATACGCACGGCACTTCTCAAGCAACTGCCGCGCATATTCCATACACTTGTCGGTAAAGATTCCATCCATAACTGCCATAGAATACCACAAAATGGTCCTGTTAGGCAAAGATTTATCCTTTCTATTAAAATAAAATATAAGAAAAAGAGAGGATTTGCTCTATTTTACGCGATCACCCGCAGATAAAAATGAAGCCGCAAGGGACTCCTTACGGCTTCAAGATGGTGGACCTGGGTGGATTTGAACCGCCGACCAAGGGATTATGAGTCCCCTGCTCTGACCG
>JAFTHG010000244.1 GCA_017457555.1 Kiritimatiellia bacterium
CATTGTCACCCTCATGTGCACGATGGCAATTAATCGGCCATTTACAAAGCAATAAGGCTCGTCAAGCGGTTCGTCTTTTTGAAACAATTCATTCGGTGGACAGTCAAAAACTCTTTGATACGCTTGAACAAGCTGCCCGGCAAGCGGGAGCACGTCCTGAAATCTATCTGGAAGTAAATGTTTCTGGAGAAGCGACCAAATTCGGCTTGCCGCCAACACAGGTGCCAGTCTTGGTTGAGCATATTTTGGAACATGGGCAAGCGCTGACATTGTCTGGCTTGATGACAATGGCACCGTTTGATGTGGAGCCGGAACATGCACGTCCGCATTTTGTTAAATTGCGTGAGCTTCGCGATACATTGGAACAACAATTTGGAATTGCCTTGCCGCATCTGTCAATGGGGATGACGGGTGACTTTGAAATTGCGGTGGAAGAGGGCGCTACGGATGTTCGAATTGGTACGGCACTCTTTGGTGCACGACTCAAAATGACGCGTCCACAACTTGATGCAGATACGACATCCGGAATCCTTTGAGCATGGATTCGCTTTTAAACGGGGGAGTGTTGACGTGATTGCTGAAGGGTGGAAACGTGTCTCTTTTTTTCTGCCGGGTTTCATCATTCCAGGACTACTACTCTATTTCGCATGGACGACAGCTTTGACGGGCTGGTGGATTGCACTTTTCATCTTCATTGCGATTCAGATACTTTACGCACTTACGATTGAATGGTTGCGGCGTGAGCGGGACCTTTCGCCCTCAATCGCCTTTGAACGAGGGGATCGGAAGGCTAAAAGATGTGTTGTGTTAGTACATGGTTTTGCCGATACACCCCTTGCGTGGAGCCGTCAGGCCGATGTTCTGGCGCAGCGAGGGTGGCGTGTACTGGTGCCGGAACTTGATTTGTCGGCTACCTCTGAGTCATGGTTAACAGCAATTCGGTCAGCACTCTGTGAAGCGAAGACTGGTGCGGATTACGTGGAGTTGTGGGGGCATTCAATGGGTGCAGCCTTGGCGACAACTGTAGCGCAGACAGTGTCTGTTCACCGTTTAGTGTTGTGGGCGCCTTTTCTTGAACCAGCGATGGGACGGCTTGCGTCACGATTCTTTTATCTTTGCCACCGATTATTCTTGTGGTGGCCTTACACGTTGACATGGTTCCCAGTGGCACGTTATGGGAAGGGTGAGCCGGAAACCTTCTATCGGGTTCGTCGTGTGATTCCTACCCGCACTTTTACTTCGGCATTGGCTGTGCCGAAGCAGACGTTGCAGAAGCAGCCTGACGTGCCTACGGTGATTATCCTCTCCCAACATGATACCGTGGTTCGCAATACGCCGGTTCGCCGCTTTTTTACTGACGCCACATTTCTTTTAGCGGCATCGCCGCGTTCGAGCCACGCATTAACGAATGCGGCAGATTGGCTTTTGAATTTGAATCGACTCTTGGAAGGTACCGATGAAACCTGCGATCCTCTTTGATATTGACGGTACGTTACTGTATGCGAAAGGAATTGGCCGTTTAGCGTTTGCTGAAGCGTTTGCCGAAGCGTATGGAGTGGAGGCAGATTGCAGTCAGATATCCTTTGTCGGGGCGACAGATACGGCGATTGTTCGAGAATTGGCTCAACAGTACCACGTTACGTCTACTCCAGCGAAAGAGGAACACTTTGGGCTTGTTTTGACAACTCGTTTGGATGAACGTCTCCGGAAGCCTGGCGCGATAGCGGTTTATCCCGGTATACCTGCATTCTTGAAAACCCTGAAAGATTCCGGCTTCGAACTGGGTATTGTTACCGGGAACCTTCGCACAACAGCATGGAGCAAGCTTATTCATGCGGGGCTGGCAGAGTTCTTCTCCTTTGGTAGTTACGCTTCGGATCACCATGATCGTGATGTGTTGGCGCAGATTGCCTGTCAGCGCGCAGCTGACATTGGAGCAACCGCACGGTTATTGATTGGCGATACACCACGAGATGTTCGTGCGGCACATGCGGCAGGATTGCCGTGTTTAGCGTTTGAGAATGGCTGGGTGCCACACGATGCGTTCGTTCGTGCCGGTACGGAAGCTCTTTATTCAGATTTTACGGATTCGGCATCGCTAATGGCAACGGTGGAGATGTTGTGCAAATGACTAATAAACCTCTTCGAGTCTTGGCATGGGAAGTAACGCGCCGTTGCCCAATGGCGTGTCAACACTGCCGTGGCGCTTCCAGAGACTGTTGTTACACAGACGAATTGAGCACATCAGAAGCATTGCGGGTGATGGATAGTCTTGCGGCGGCGCAAGCCTCGTCAGGACGCTTGCCGCTCATCATCTTTACGGGGGGCGAGCCGATGTATCGCGCAGATTTGGATACGCTCGTCCGCTATGCCACGTCTCGTGGATTCCCTGCGGTATTAGCGCCATGTGGACGTTTTGCAGATGAGCAACGCCTGACAATCTTAAAGGAGGCCGGCATTCGTGCGTTGTCCTTGAGCGTGGATGGCCCCGATGCAGCAACCCATGACGCCTTCCGTGGCGTACCGGGAGCCTTTCGAATGGCGTGTGATGCGATGACCGCGGCGAAAGCAGTGGGACTGCCTTTCCAAGTTAATCATACGTTGACGCGTACCGGATTGGGGAATTTGCGTGCGATGCGAGATTTTGCTCTGCGGCAAGGGGCTTCGCGGCTGGATGTCTTTTTCCTGGTTCCTGTCGGACGTGGAGAGGCTCTGTCGGCGCAATGTCTTACGGATTCTGAAACGGAAACGGCACTCCAAGAAATTTTAGCCTTGGATGATGAAGGCATTTTACCGATTCATGTCACCTGTGAACCGCGTATTTTGACGCTTACAGAGGCGCGTTCTATACCGCCTAAGAGTCCATGCAATGGATGTATGGCGGGTGCAGGATTTCTCTTTTTGAGTCATACGGGGCAGTTACAGCCCTGTGGTTTCTTTGATTTATCCTTAGGCAATGTACGTACGTTTGACTGTGATTTGCCTAAAACATTAGCAGCCAGTACACATTATGCTGCTTTGAATGGTGGGCGGATGTGCCTTGCGCGTGCGGCATATCAACACCGGCATTGAACGTATACATTGGGCTTCATAAGAACAAGAGGCTGCCATCGGCAGCCTCTTGTCGTTGAATGAAGCATATGTTATCACTTGGTTAAGTGCAGCGTTCCCTTTCGATAGGTAGCGATCGCCTTACCGCGAAGGGTCGTGCCAGCCCAAGG
>JAFTHG010000245.1 GCA_017457555.1 Kiritimatiellia bacterium
CGCTTTGTCAATAGATGCCTTCACAAAGTATGATTTTGAAACGTTGAGCGATGAAGCGGTGCGTGAGGCGTACAATCGCTTATTGGCCACCTTTGCGTCATCGGTTCACGAACCCTGTCTGATTCGGGATGATCCAGAAGATCCCGGATGGCGCAAAGCACTCTCTGCGGTTTTGGTCCAAAAGGCCAATGAAACGGGTGTTTCTGCTGTGATTGAAGGGTTGTCTCCCGAATTCTTCATGCAAATTGAATGGTTGCCAGGTGGCCGCGTGGAAGAAGGCGAACTCTTCTTTGACTCCATTTTTGCCGAAGCGGATGCTCATCCGGAAGATGAACAGTTGCGCCGGTTATGCGATCATCGCGCTCGTGCCATTCTCTTCAATTATCTGCGTGAATACTCACAGATTGAATATGTCAATATTGGCCGTACGCGCCGTTCGCTCTCCGGACGTAAGGGGCAGGGGCCGCGTGCATTGGTATACATCGTTGAGATGAAAGAACGTCATCGTCCGCAACCGACGGTGCGTATTATCCGCATTCAACGTTGGACCGTGGCATCGCATCTGGCAGAGGGAAAGCCCTTGTTGCAATCGATGCTGGAAGCAGAGGACTACACGGATTACGTGATGGATCGTCGCCTGGGGGCGCGTCAACTGGGAATGCATTTGCCAACCTCTATGTTGCCACGTACCTATCGTGAAACGGTCTGCGATCGTCACGGGAATTGCCATAATATCTGGACGGGATATTTTGAGCGTGAGTATATTTCGGGGTGCGCTACCAATAAAATTCCGGAAAACTTCTATGCTTCGGACGCATTTTGTCAGTGTTTCTTCAGATTGCTTGGGCAGGCCGCAGCACCGAATTTGATTGTGGGCCGAGCCGCTGTTGAGAGTGGCAAGACGATCTTTGATGACGGTGACGAAGTCATTGTGATGAATGGCTTGGGCTTACCCGAACGCTTGGTCTTATCTGAACCGACCGGTTCTTTCCTGAATTATCGCCGTCCCTACACTGAAACAATCGCTGATTATGCCCAAGCGCTCAATCGTCGCAAACACCTCATTGGCAATTTTGAGATGATTGCGCAGATTTATGTGAATGCGTTTGAGGATGAGCTGGCCCGTATTCAACGGACCTACCGCGAACACCGTGCCGGATTTGATGCGCTGTTCCGTGACCGTCAGGTTGATGAAAACGGTTCAATGGCGTATCGTTGGCGGTGCGTATTACAGCGCTTGGATGCTGTGAATGCACATGCATTGGCAGTGCATCTGCGTGACTATATTAATTTCTAATCCAATGTAAAAGGCTTTAAGAGATGACGAATGAGGTTTTGATAAAACATTCGTCCACGCGTTTGTTGTCATTAGATGTGATGCGTGGTCTGGATATGTTTTTTCTGGTTGCGATAGGCCCTCTCTTAACTGTTTGGCAGCATACGTATGGGTTGCCGTCATGGCTTGCTGTACAACTGCGCCATATGGACTGGGAAGGGCTCACGGCATGGGATTTAATTATGCCGTGTTTTATCTTTATGTGCGGTGCAGCAATTCCCTTTGCCCTTCCCAAACGTCTGGTAAATGGGCGGCCCACCCGGGCGTATTGGAAACATGTATTTGGGCGTGTGGCGTTGCTGTGGGTGCTGGGAATGATTGTTCAAGGCAATCTGTTGTCTTTGAATCCTGCGATTATCAGCCCTTATAACAACACATTGCAGACAATTGCCGCAGGATACCTGATTGCCGCCCTCTTGCTTCTAATTCCCAATCGGCTTGTACGATATGCCATCCCGATTGCGTGTGCCGTGGGATACGGGCTTCTATTGGCCTGTTGTGGCGACTATACCCCGGGCGGAAACTTCGCCATTCAAGTTGAACAATGGGTGTTACCCATCAACCGTGATGGCTACAGTTGGGTATTGACAACCCCGATGTTTGGCGTCATGACGATGTGCGGTCTGTTCTGTACAGAAACCTTGCGCGGATCACATACTGCATTGCGAAAGATTGTCACGTTAACGATTGTAGGTCTGATTCTCCTATTGGGTGGTCTCTGTCTGGAACAGTGGGAGCCGGCCATTAAGCGGATCTACACTGTGAGCTTTACGGCACAGGCAATGGGGTGGAGCGTGTTGATGCTGACGCTGCTCTATACCATTATTGATGTCTGCCATATCACGCGGGGATGGGGGCTTTTGACGCTCTATGGCCGCTGGGCACTAACGGCGTATCTCTGCGGCACGCTCTTTTGGCACACGCTGAATACTTTGGCACAAACGCTAACCTATGGCACTGCCCATTGGTTCGGCAATGATATCTATCGCCTGATTCAGGTCATTACAGCCGTAACCCTGCTTACCTCAATCCTTTGGCTCCGCGAACGCTTACGATAACACACCGTACATGATGTGCGTGAAGTTTGAAAGACAAGACGAAACAGAGCCGCTATATCTTGATGCTTTAAATCTGTTGAAGAAGTTAGGCTTCCTTAAGGAGGAGGTACTCAATGGATAAAGAACTTGAGGAGCTATTGAAAAAAGACACCTTGCGCCTGAAAGACGAAAGTAAAGAGGCGTACAAGAAGCGCATGTTAGGAAAGGCTCTTGCGTGCAATCGATGGCTGCCACGATTCGACCCTCGCATTCCAGGTTTTGGCGCATGGGACGGCTTGGAAGTTTCCGATGATACTGCACGCTTAATCAATGCCACCTGCACTTACTTCAATGTTTTAGCCTTTCATGATCCACCAGAGTACAAAGATCCATCAGACACGCTATCTGACGAGAAGTGGCCTTAATGATAATAGAAGCAGCCTCGGGAGACCGGGGCTTTTTTGTGTTCAGGGCAGCGCACGTTGAGGTGCGAACCTCTAAACCATCTCCTATTACTCGCCTATTGGGATGATAACACAGGTGGGGGATTCTGGCAAATCGCATAGGCGTGAGTGAGAGAAGTTATCAACAGGTTTAGAGTGAAAAAGCGGCGAATTTGGGTCAAAATATCAGCGAAAAGTCGGGTCAATTTCAGCGTAAGTGAAGCGCAGTTTCAGCGAAAGTGCCACCTGTCTTTCAGCGAAATTGGAGTTATTAACAGGTCAAATCGTGTTGATTAATCGGCCACTTTAGGGCAGCGAAGCCGCTGTAGACGAGTTGATTTGGAGCGATTTTCAACGTAAGTCACTACCATTCAAAGACTTATGCTCATTTTGCAAACCTTGCAAAAATGCCCTTTTTTAGCCCGAAAAGCGGCAAAAATGCCGATTCACAGGAAAAATTTTCAAATCGTGAAAAATGATGACAAAAAGTGAAAAAAGTGACCTTGTTGCGCAGGGGCTGCGCAACAGTGGCGTGTGGTAAGCCGCAGCACTGCCGACATAGAAGACATAGAACTTATAGAATCTCTAAATCTTCTGGAAAATCGCCGTGATAAGCCGTGTGCGTAAGCTCTATCCCTGAATAGTGAACGTCCGCAGTAAGACGTTAGTCTGTGAGGTGATAGGGGAGGAGCTTGCCGAGTCAAGGAGCAGAAGCGATGAAGGATTGTCCAGCACGTTTTGCTGTGAGTGGGGATGGGCACAGTAGCCGGATTGTGCGGAGTGGTTTTAAGGATGAAAGGGGCGTGCTAAGGCGAGTACGTAGACGGCTTTGGCTCCGGCTTGCTTAAGGAGTTTGGCACAGGCATTACAGGTGGCGCCGGTGGTGATCACATCGTCAATGAGCAGAATGGTTTTACCTACCAAGCCCTTTGGCTTTCGCAGGCGATAAGCAGCTTTGGCATTGCTTAACCGTTCGGAGCGATGCAATCGTGTTTGAGAGAGGATCCCGGTATTGATGCGCTTCAGGGCATGGGGCAGGCAGGGGAGGTGCACTTCTTTTGCGAGTGCTTTGGCTAAAAGTGCCGCCTGATTGTAGCCTCGGGAATGTAATTTTGTGCGTTGCATCGGGATGGGAATCAGGAGGTCAATGGTGATGTTTGCTTCAAGGATTCGAACTTGATAGGTGGCGAGCAGATAGCGCATTAGGTCATGGGTTAACCAAAGACCTTTGCGATATTTGAAGGTCTGAATTAAATCACGAAAGGCGGTGTCGTATCGTGCAACAATGAAGGCCCGTTCGAACGCTGGCGGGTGAAGAAGACAGTCGGAGCAGATGAAATCATTTCCTTCTGTAAGGGCAGATTCTGCCCCGCAACGGCTGCAGGAGGGATTGCGATGTAATGACAGCCGCTCAAGGCAGTTGTGGCAGAGATAGCCATCATCACCAGAAGGGTGGTGACAAAAATAGCAATCCTTGGGATAGACCAGTTCAAGAATCCGTTTATACCAGAGGGAGAGAAATTGGATGCACGTTAGCAAAAACTGTTGCATAATTGCACGAGGAGGCCTAATCCTGCGCCACAGAGAATCAGTAGAATGGCACTTAATTTGAAGAGGTGGGCAAGCATAAAGAGCAAGAGGGTGAGCCCAGCCTGCATAAATTGGATGTGGCCATTCGGGGCAATAAGAGCATGGCTGAAAAGCGTTGTGGCGGCTGCACCGATGAGTCCGATGACGGCAGGACGTGCGCCTTTAAGTGCAGATTGGAGAACCCAATGATGCAGAATGCGGTCGGCAATCTTGGCAATCGCCAAGATGATGAGGACGGAGGGTAGAACAACCCCAAGGGTGGCACAGAGGCTGCCGGGAAGCCCTGCGGTGGTCATTCCGCAAAAGGTGGAAATATTGATGGCAAAGGGGCCGGGCGTGCTCTCGGCGATGCCGACAAATTCTGTAAATTGGTCAAGCGTCATCCAGCCATGGCGTGTAATCACTTCTGTCTGAATGAGTGGAATCATTGCGTAACCGCCACCGATGGTGAAGAGTCCAATCTTGAAAAAGGTAAGGAAGAGGGTGAGGTAGATCATTGAGCCTCCCCTGATGGATTACCTTTATGTGCCAGAATGCCAAATTGAACGATGCCAAAGAGTAGCGCCGCAGTAATGATGTAGAGTGCGCTGACAGGCGTAAAGACAGCGAGCAGAAAGGCAACTGTTAAAATACAAAGATTGATAGGGGTGCGCTCAAGTTTCTTTCCCATCTTAAGGCATGCCCGAAGGATGAGCACAATCGCCGCCAGACGGACACCATTGAGGGCTGCCGCGACCCAAACATTTTCGCGTAGCGTAAGGTAACAGGTGCTAATCAGGACGATAATCAGCCACGCAGGAAAGACTAAGGCTGTTACAGCCACGATACTGCCCGCCAATCCACCTAAACGATAACCGATAAAGGTGGCGGTGTTGACAGCGATAGGTCCGGGAGTGCTCTCACCAATGGTTATAAGATTGAGGAGTTCTTCAGATGTCAGCCAGCGATATTTCTGGACGATGGTTTCTTCCATCAATGCAACAATCGCATAACCGCCACCAAAGGTGAGTGCGCCAAACTTGCCAAAGACGAGCGTTAGCAATAACAACGTGCGGAGAAGTGGGGGCTTCTCCGCAACGGGTAACTGGGGTTTATGAGCGTTTGTCATTCAATGACACTCAAGCAGCTTTAGAAACCAGCATCGAGCTGCTGTTTAAGGGCAACCAAGTCGGTATCTGCAGGCGCTGCACCAGATTTGACGGCAGCTTCAGCAACGGCATACGACACCACGCTATAGAGGCGGCGGTCAAAGGCCTTCGGGATGATGTATTGCGTGCCGAATTCCAACGTTTCGCCGGGATAGAGTGCCTGAATGTCTGCAGGGACGGGTTCGCGGGCTAACATGGCCAGTGCCATTGATGCGGCCACCTTCATTTCGGTATTGATTGTACGGGCACGGACATCCAATGCACCGCGGAAGAGGAAGGGGAAGCCTAAAACATTGTTGATTTGATTGGGGTAATCCGAACGGCCCGTTGCCATAATGTAAGGCTTGTCACCCATTGCTGCGGCGACTACAGCGGGTTCAATTTCAGGGTCCGGATTGGCCATTGCAAAGATTGCCGGGAAGTCTGCCATCGTCTGCACATCGTCGCCAGAAAGCACGTTTGCAGCCGAAACACCGATAAAGACATGAGCTCCAGCTAACGCATCTTTGAGGGTTTGCTTTGTGGTTTCAATCGCATGGCGACGCTTGTGAGTGGTCAAGTCCTGACGGTCTGCCCGGATGATGCCCTTGGAATCGCACATTGTCAAATCCTGAACGCCAGCAGCCTTGCACATGTCTGCGATGCGGATGCCTGCGGCACCGGCACCATTAACGACAACTTTGAGTTCGCTCAATGCACGTTTGCTGATGTGGGCATAGTTGATGACGCCAGCGACTGTAATCACAGCGGTGCCCCACTGGTCATCGTGGAAAACTGGAATATCCAGTTCTGCATCCAGTGTATCTTCAATTTCAAAGCATGCCGGTGCAGCGATATCTTCTAAATTAATGCCACCATACATAGGGGCCAGAGCGCGTACTGCTTCAATGACGCGTTTTGGATCCGTCTTTCCAGTATCTTTGCCATCCATTCGGCAGTGCCCCACGGGGACTGGCCAAGCATCCACATTGGCAAAAGTTTTGAAGAGTGCTGCTTTGCCTTCCATCACGGGAATAGAGGCTGCTGCGCCCAAATCGCCCAAGCCAAGAATTGCGGTGCCGTCAGAAACCACAGCGACCAAGTTTTTCTTACTGGTCAGGTTGTAAACTGTTTCAGGCTTTTCGGCGATTTCTTTGACGGCTTGAGCGACTCCAGGCGTATAGGCTAAACAGAGATCTTTTTGTGTTGCCAGCGGTTTTGAGAGTGCCACGCGCACTTTACCGCCATTATGAAAATCAATAACTTCTTCTTTCGTAATTTGAATTGCCATATTCACCTGCTTTACTTAAAAGAGTGATTAAAATAAACGCAAACAGTATACCACACTCCGAGTGTTTTACGGTGTGTGAATTACGGACAAGGGTGAGAATATCGTGAATTAAGGGGTTGGGGTAACGGTTGCAATTGCCATTGCAGAGATGCCCTCGCGACGCCCGATTGCGCCCAAACCCTCAACTGTCGTTGCCTTGACAGAAACGTTTTCAGTGGGAATCCCCATTGCTTCAGCCAACCGATTACGCATTTCCGGGATATGTGGCATTAGTTTGGGACGTTCAGCAAGCACAGTGGCATCAATATTACCGATTTGCCATCCCTTCTCGCGCAATCGGGCTGTGACGGCTTTGAGGAGCAGAATACTGTCTGCGCCTGCCCATTGCGGATCGGTATCTGGAAAGTGTTGGCCGATGTCACCATCTGCGATGGCACCTAAAAGTGCATCCATAATGGCGTGTGTCAATACATCGGCGTCGGAATGTCCCAATAGTCCTTGCGAATGGGGAATTTCTACGCCACCTAAAATCAGTTTCCGATGGTCTACTAAACGGTGTGTATCAAAACCAATGCCGGATCGCATAAAAGGACTCGATTCTATTTCAGGGATATGGGCCCGGAGGGACTTGAACCCTCACATCTTGCGATACAGGAACCTAAATCCTGCGTGTCTGCCAGTTCCACCACGAGCCCGTGAGTTCGCACAGTATAACAGAAATCTCACTGAAAACTGAAAGATTTTATTACTTAAAGCAAAAAAATACTAAAAAAGAACCGCTCGGATTGAAAAGAATCCGGGCGGTTAATGGAATAAAGGGTAAAAACTTATTTGCCGGGAGGCGGATTGGCATCAGGATTGCGGCGAATGAAGCCGAGTTCTTCCAACTTCTGAACGATCTGTCCCATCGCTTCATACGTTCTCAAAAAGCCCTGCGGCGTCATAACAATGCGCTCAAAGGGTTTGGGCAAAGGTGCTGTATTTTCTGGATTAGGTTGTAACCGCATCAGATCCAAGCGAATGGTCTGCTCCAACATGTGGATTTGATAAACGCCGTCTGCGTAAACTTCGTGTTCAATAGCCATAATGTGTTTCCTTAATGTTATCCGTGGATTTGATTAAATTCTCTCATAAATGCGATGAGTTTGTCTACTCCGCTTTCAGGCATTGCATTGTAAAGGGATACGCGAATGCCTCCAGCCGAACGGTGTCCCTTGAGCGCAAGAAGCCCTTGGTGTGACGCTTCGACAAGGAAGCGAGTTTCAAGTTCTGCGCTGGGTAAGCGGAATGTAACATTGGTGATGGATCGTTCATTATGGGGGGCAATCGGTCGCCAAAATGAGCTTGCATCCAGTTCTGCGTAGAGTTTTTCGGCTTTCCGTTGATTTTGTGCCCAAACCGTTTCAATGCCGGTGGCTAATAACCAATCGGTCACATGGCGAAGCGCCGCGACAGCAAAAGTGTTGGGCGTGTGATAGAGTCCGTTAGCTTTTGCATGTTCCAAATAACAGAATGCGGCCGGCAAGTTCCGGCGAGCCTTAGAGAGGAATTCTTTCTCTGCGACTACGATTGCCAAGCCCGCTACGCCAAGGTTCTTCTGTGCTCCGGCATAAAAGAATACATAGTCACGATACTGTCGCGGCCGGGCTAAGATATCACTGCTCATATCGGCACACAAGGGTACGTCAGGTTTCGTGAAATTTTCTGGAAGTGCAGTGCCTGAGATGGTTTCATTGGTAGTGACATGGGCATAAACAGCATCATTACGCCATCCATCACGTAGATCATGCAGCCGTCGGATGCGCGCCACCCGTGCGGCCTGTTGTGCTGCTTTTTCTGCCCAGTAGCCCCGAACCAAGTAATCTGCAGAAGCGCCTTCACGCAGACAGTTATAAGGCAACATTGCAAACTGTGCGGAAGCACCTCCTTGCAGCAATAGGATGGTGTATTGGTCGTCTAACCCAAAGAGCTTCAATAGGTTGGCTTCCGTATGAGCTTTTAAGTCGGCATAGGCAGATGTGCGGTGTGAAACTTCCAGAAGCCCACATCCCGTGTTACCCCAGTGCAACATATCTTCGCGCAGGTGTTCAATCACCTCTGGCGGTAACATGCCCGGTCCGGCACAGAAATTATAGATAGAAGACATCGCGTAATTCCTTATTTCCCATTCGCTTCCCATGGGGGCGTGGAGGGTAATACGGCTTGGAAGGTTTCAATGAGCGCGTCCTCTTGTTCGCGTGTGTAGTTTCCAGAGGCAAAGGCGTCATAGATGCCAGTGTTAAATTGTTCCCATGAGGCTTCTTCCTGTCCCGGCAAAATGGGGAAGAATCGGCAGCCAAATGTCTGGGCAGCCTCTAAATCACCTGGTGCGTCGCCGACCATCAAGACCTTGTCCCGTGGGATGCGCCCATCGGTTAAGACGGTAAGTTGTTTCACTTTCAGGCCAACTTCCTGCCCGGCGATATGGTTGACATAATCCAGTAAGCCCTGTCGGCCCCAATCTTCTCGCAAGACGGCTTCAGGCGATTGTGAAACGATGCCGGTTTCGCTACGTCCCTGCATACGTTGCAGGGCTGCTCGTGCGCCCTTATAGGCGGGGAATTCTGCACCGGAAGTGACAATCTGGTCGTTGACCATTTTGCTCCATGACAAGATTTTTTCCAAGAAGGGGGAGGGATGGTCCACTAACCAAGTGGTTAAACTTGGATTGCCCAGAGGAAGTCCACTTTCAACAAAGGCTTTGAGGTCTTCGGTTGGGATGGGCGGTAAGCCGGTGTGGAGGACTTCGGGGTGCTGATTGTAGGTTTCAAAATTGAGCAAAATCGCTTTGAATCGCGAAATACCACGGGTCACCGAATAGAGGTTGACATAGTCGGCACAGGCAAAATAGAGACGTGATGCTTCGGGTGAAAGATTGAGGACCTGCGCCATCAGGGGTTGTAAGAAGCGATGTTGCTTCGCGGCCATCGTATCAACGATACATCCATCTGAGTCCAGTGCTACAAACGTGTTTAAAGTCGGCGTTTCCATTATTTCATCTCCGCTTTAACATTATCCCAAACGGCATCTAATTCTGCCAGAGAGAGTTCTTTCATTTCGTGACCACTGGCTTTGACCCGAGCCTCCACAGCACGGAAGCGACGCGAAAATTTGTCGGTGGCGGCACGTAAGGCACTCTCGGCATCAATATGGAGAAAACGTGCCAGATTAACAAAGGAGAAGAGGACATCGCCATATTCATCAGCGATAGCATCGGTGTCACCAGATTGAATGGCTGCCCGCAATTCGGCAATCTCCTCGTCCAACTTCGCATTAGGCCCCTCGGCATCCTGCCAGTCAAAACCGACCTTGGCGGCTTTGTGTTGGGTGCGCTGAGCCTTTAAAAGGGCGGGTAATGCCTCCGGAACGCCATCCAAGGCGGATGCTGTCGGCTTGCGATGCTCGGTTTGCTTGATCTGCTCCCAATTGCGTAACACGGTTTCAGTGTCTTTCGCATCAATGTTGCCAAAGACGTGCGGATGGCGTCGAATCAGTTTGTCAGCCAGACGGTTTACCACGTCGTCAAAGGTGAAGTCTTTCTGGTCTTCACGGATGTCGGCTTGGAAGAGCACCTGTAACAGAACATCTCCTAATTCTTCCTGATGATTATCCAAATCATCGCCAACCATGGCGGAGAGCAGTTCGTAGCATTCTTCCTGTAAACAAGGCTGAATCGTCTGTAATGTCTGTTCGCGGTCCCAGGGGCAACCATCCGGCGCACGTAACGCTTTAAGCACCCAGCGCAAACGTTCAAAGGGAGTTGGAAAATCTGTAGGAATCGTTTTCATTGTGACCGTCCTTAGTTAAAGGGGTGGGAAAAACTTAAAGGAAACATGAACCTATACTCAAAACAAGGAGGAAGAGCAGGTTGATTAGTGTAAAGAGAATGAGGTAGTGACCAATCTTGGCATCGGGTTCTTTGAGATAGATGCCAAGCGAAATTAAACTGGCCAAGGAAGCAATGGGTGTGCCAAAACCGCCAATATCCGTGCCGAAGAGTAAGCCTTTCCAATCCGTTGTGAAGGGTTCCAGCAGGATGGCTGCCGGGACATTGGAGAGCAATTGACTGGTAATGGCTGCAGTGGCTTGTGTGTGGTGTTCCAAAAAGCCTGTCAGGAGTTCGCGGATCGCTGTAATCTGTGCCAGGTTACCAGAGAAAACAAAGAAACAGATAAACGTAAGCAGAAGGCCATAACCCACCTTACGAAGGATGGGTCTGGCGAAAAGGAGGGCATAAATGATAATGATGCCAAAGGGAACCCAGTCTGAAAGCACCCTGAATACGGCACACAAACAGATGACAAAGAGAATGAGGTAGTGGCTGATTTGCCGAGGCATCTGGGGTAATGCAGGCGTTTCAAAGGTGTTGAGCGGTGCATCTTTAAGCAGGTGTGTCAGCAACAGAAGGAGCAGTGCGCCGATAAGCGTGATGGGCACCATCGCCCAGAAGAAATCCAGTGGCGCAATTTCAAAGGCGGTATAGAGAAAGAGATTTTGCGGATTGCCCACAGGCGTAGCCATAGAGCCCAGATTCGCTGCCACCGTTTGCAAAACGATTAACCCCGGGATGCGATCTCTCAGGTTCAGACTGTCTAAAAGATAGATTGCAAAGGGCGTCAATGCCAAGAGTGCGACATCATTGGTAATGAGCATTGACAGGAAAAAAGTAAGCTGAACTAAGATGTGGGCTAAAGGACGATAGCGTTGCTGTCCTTTGAGGAGCGTCGCGGCTAATGTACGGAAGAGCGCACAAGAACGCATCCCAGCGACAACAAACATAAGGCAGAAAAGGAGGTTGAGCGTTCGCCAGTCAATCGCCTGATACCATGCGGTTGCAGGCGAAAAGCAGAAAGAGATGCCCGCAGCACCTGCCGCTGTTAAGGTGATGGCATGTGTTCGCAAGAAAGAAAGAAATGC
>JAFTHG010000246.1 GCA_017457555.1 Kiritimatiellia bacterium
GGGGGGCGTAGGATGATAAGCCTTCTTCTTTCCTTTTCGGCATTCTTTCCTCTGAAAGTCACTCTTCTTACCCTCGCGGTTATATTGTGCAATATTCATCCACCCTTTCCAGTTGGACTTTTAATTGACTTCCTCCTACAGAAATGCGATACTGTAAGAGATTAGTTTCTCCACATAAATTAAGGATACCGGACATGATTAAAGAAACAATACTGCTCAGCAGCGTTTGTTGTTTGGCGACAGTAGGCTTGGCCGTTGCTCAATTTGGCAACGTCTCTGCCCCCACCGGATTGGAATGGGAACAGGAACAAAATCTTTCGCTGAACAAAGAACCTGCCCGTGCTTGGGCTTTCAGCTTTACCGATACCGAAGCAGCAAAGCAGATCTTGCCGCGTTTCAGTACTCGATGGCTCTCCTTGAATTCCAAAACCGAATGGAAATTCAAGTGGAGCAAAGACCCTGCCTCCCGCCCGGCAGGTTTCCAAGATCCGCAGTATGATGTTTCCAACTGGGAAACCATCGTCGTCCCGGCCTCGTGGCAAGCCATCGGAGCCGATCCGAACGGCAAGAAAGGTTGGGGCACAGCACTCTACAGCAACCAGCCCTACCCCTTTGCCCGTGACTGGCCCCGCGTGATGACCACGCCACCCAAGACGTTTACGAACTATGCTGAACGCAATCCGGTGGGGTGCTATCGCCGTAACTTTGAAGTACCCGCCTCGTGGGCTGGTGAAGAAGTTTACATTCAATTTGATGGTGTAGACTCTTTCTTCTATCTTTGGATTAACGGTAAGTACATCGGGTTCTCCAAAAACTCCCGTGACCCGGCCGCTTTCCGCATTACGCCTTACCTGAAAAAGGGGCAGAACGTTGTCGCAGCCGAAGTCTATCGTCACAGCGATGGCGCCTATTTGGAATGTCAGGATATGACACGCCTCTCGGGCCTTTTCCGCACGGTGCAACTCTACGCCGTGCCCAAAGTGCACATTCGTGACTTCTTTGCCGTTACAGAGCCTATCACCAAAGAATTAAATGGTGGGCGTTGGGAAGTGGTCGTGGATGTGGAATTGGAAAATCTCTATACAGACTTGACGCCTGCCAAGGCGACGCTTTCGGCCAAGATTTATGATGCCACGGGTAAAGAAGTGACGCCCGTCACTCCGGTTGACGCACCATGGGATGGCATTGCCACCAAGAAGATTGACATCACAGGCCAGAAGACGTGGAAGACCGGGCTCTTGATGCGCTTTGACGCACCAGCATTATGGTCGGCAGAGTGCCCCAATCTCTACACCTTGATGCTTGAACTGCGTGACGAAGCCGGTGCTCTGATTGAGGCTGTCCCGGCACAGTTGGGCTTCCGCAAGGTGGAAGTGGCCGCCCGGAATGGCGACACCAAGAAACGTTTCTGGGTTAATGGTCAGAAAATTAAATTGAAAGGTGTCAACCGTCACGAAGCCAATCCACTCTTTGGGCATACGGTCCCGGAAACATGGTGCGAAGATGAAATCCGCCTGATGAAGGAAGCCAACATTAACCACGTCCGTTGCTCGCACTATCCGGCAGATCCGTACTTCTACTACCTCTGCAACAAGTACGGCATCTACGTGGAAGATGAAGCCAATATTGAATCGCATGGTTATTACTACGGCAAGGAATCGCTCTCCCATCCGGTGGAGTGGATGGATGCACACGTTGACCGTATTATGACGATGGTTGAGCGGAATAAAAACCAACCCTGCGTGGTGATCTGGTCGTTGGGCAACGAAGCAGGTCCCGGGCGTAACTTCGCTGTAGCAGAACGCACCATCAAGGCACGCGACTTCACACGTCCGACCCACTACGAACGCAATAACGACATTGTGGATATGGGCTCTAACCAGTATCCTTCCGTTGGTTGGGTGCAGTGGAAAGCCGCACATGCAGAAGCCGATAAACCCTTCTACATCTCGGAATATGCCCATAATATGATGAATGCTTTGGGTAACTTTGCCGACTATCAGGATGCCATTGAGAGCTCAGATGTCATTATGGGTGGTGCCATTTGGGACTGGGTTGACCAGGCACTCTGGTACGATTCGCCCATTTCCGGCAAGCGTATCCTCGCCTATGGCGGTGACTGGGGCGACTATCCCAACTCCGGACAATTTGTCTGTAACGGCACGATTCTGGCCGATCACACGCCGGAACCCGGTTACTACGAAGTGGCTCACGTCTATCAGAACATCAAGACCACGATTAAAGACGGTATGTTGGAAATCTACAACAAGAACTACTTCCGTCCTTTGGACTACGTCACGGCAACGTGGACACTCTACAAAAACGGTCAGCCAACCGAGCAGAGTGGCAACATTGATGTGGCTAACATCGGTCCGCTTCAGCGCGGCACCTGCGCGATTCCCGTGCGTGTCCCCCGCGACATGAATGGTTATGACCTCCGTGTAGAATTTGCCCTGAAACAAGATGAACAGTTGATGAAGAAGGGCTTTGTGGTAGCTGCAGATCAGATGATGCTCCAGGCGGCCCCCGTGCTCCCCGTTGCCGCAGAAGGTAAAGTCCACGTGGACAACACCGATACCGCCGTGATTGTGAAAGGCAAGACCTTTACGGCGACCTTCGCAAAGGCCAATGCCACCTTGACGCAGTATGAACTCAATGGCAAGGCGTTGCTCCAAAAGCCTTTGACGGTGGATGCTTTCCGCTGTCCTTCCTCAAACGAAGTACCCATGGGCAATACATGGGCACAGCAGGGCTTACGCACCTTAGTCCCCGTGAAAGGTGATATCACAGACATCCGCGAAGAAAAGGATGGCTCGGTCACCTTTAGCACCTCCAGCACGGTGATGGGTGCGGTGCTGGAACGTTTGATTGACTTCGACAATGGCACCACGCACAAGACCTACTTTGCGCCTGTGAAGAGCCCGGTAACGGAAAAGAATACGCACTTTGTGGTCAATGCCGCATGGCGCATCTATCCGGATGGCACAATTACTATGCAATCCGCTATCCTCCCTCGTGGCCGCATGATTGAACTGCCGCGATTGGGTTATTCGCTCACCTTCACAGATGAGATGGATACTGTGTCCTACCTCGGTCGTGGCCCATTTGAAAACTACCCTGACCGTAAGTCCGGAGCATTCCGCGCACAGTACACCACCAAAGTTCAGGACATGGTGGTGAACTATGCCCGTCCAAATGATATGGGCAACCGAGAAAACACGCTGGCCCTCCAGCTCTATCCCTATGGCCAGACCTCTCAAGGCCTGACCATCTCGGCCCTCAACGACAGCGATTTCGCCTTCTCTGCCCTGCCCTACACGGCAACAGAGCTTTGCGAAACCCGTCACCCTGCCGAATTACCCGACAGCAATAAGACCGTGCTTACGCTGCTTTGCACCAACCGTGGCCTTGGTGGAGCCAGTTGTGGCCCGGGACCTTTGGATCGCGACATCCCGCGTTCAAACGTCCCCTACCGCCTGAATTTGGCGTTCCGCCCCAGCGCTACGGCAACATTATTGCCAGTTCGTGAAGCAGTCGTCACTCTGGACGAAACCATGCCACCGCCACCCGAAACCTACGTTGCTGTAGAATGCTCATCGCAGGAACCCGGTTGCGAAGGCGGTAAGGCCTGTGATGGCGATCCGATGACCTATTGGCACACACAATATGGTGTCACGCTCGGTAAATATCCGCACAGCGTTGCCCTTGATCTCAACAAAACACGCACGTTGAAGGGCATCACCTGCATGGGCCGTCAGGATGGTGTCAATGGCCGTGTCAAAAACTTCAAAGTAGAAGTTTCTGCCGATCGTAAAACATGGACGCAGGTTGCGACCGGAGCGCTCCAGAACACCGCAGACGTTCAGCAGATTCTTTTTGCGAAACCAGCGACCAACATCCGGTACGTCCGCTTCACTGGGTTGAGCGAACAATTCGGAAATGAATTTGCCTCGATGGCTGAGATCGGCATTATTGAATAAGCCTTTCCACAGCAAATTATTCGATGTGCGGCAATGGGTTCCCCGTTGCCGCACGTCTTTTTATTCCACACTTCCAACAACAGGCATTACCACAATCCGGAAAGTCCGGCACCCGCACCTCTTTCCAGCGTCTTCACAGCGTATTTCCTCTCGCAAAAGAATTGCTTGATTCCACCCTCCGAGATCAATCGTTTCGTCTGCCAATAATCTGTATTAAGAAATTGATTTTTTAACCTTTTCAGCCACTTTTAAGGCCTTAAATATGCTATAATTCATACATATTATTTACCTTTAGAAAGGTTCTCCATGACGGACGAGATTGAGAATGTGGCGCAACCTGCCGAAGCACAAAGCTATAACGCAGATTCAATTGAAGTTTTAGAAGGTCTTGAGGCGGTTCGTGTTCGCCCGGCAATGTATATCGGCGACACGATTGAGCGCGGTTATCACCACTTGGTTTACGAAGTGGTCGACAACTCCATTGACGAAGCGTTAGCAGGTTATTGCACCGACATTAACGTCCGCATCAACACCGATGGATCGCTAACGGTAGAGGATAATGGCCGTGGCATTCCCGTGGCCGAGCACCCGAAGATGAAAAAATCCACCTTGGAAGTCGTCATGACGGTGTTGCACGCTGGTGGTAAGTTCGGCGGCAGTGGCTATAAGGTATCTGGCGGTTTGCACGGCGTGGGTGTCAGCTGCGTAAACGCACTTTCTGAGCGCATGGACGTTGAAGTTAAACGCGATGGCCACATCTATCGTCAAAGTTACGAACGCGGCAAACCTCTGGCCCCCGTGGCCCAAGTCGGTGATACCGCCGCAACAGGCACGTCTGTCACGTTCATGCCGGACTCGCAGATTTTCACCTACCGTGACGGCTTCAAGTGGGAAACCTTGGCACACCGTTTGCGCGAATTAGCCTTCCTGAATGGTGGTGTCCGTATCACGCTGACCGAAGAGTTCTCGGCAAACAAGCATCAGGAAACTTTCTACTACGAAGGCGGCATTCGCCAGTACGTTGAGCATATCAACGCCAATAAGAATGCACTGCATGATGTGATTTTCATCTCCGGCACCGGCACCAACCGTCATGGTGAAATTGCCGTTGAAGTCGCCATGCAGTACACCGACGTCTACTCCACGATTGAATGCTCCTACTGTAACAACATCAACACCATTGAAGGCGGTACGCACCTGACCGGTTTACGCACGGCACTCACCTCCACGGTGAACAAATACATCGCCGAAAACAAGTTAGGTAAAAAGGCAGACACCGTCCTGACTGGTGATGACATCCGTGAAGGTTTAACTGTCGTTGTTTCGGTCAAAATCCCACAGCCGCAGTTTGAAGGTCAGACAAAGACCAAACTCGGTTCGGATGTGTCCGGCTTGGTGCAATCCATCGTTTCCGGAAAGTTGGCTGACTTCTTTGCAGAAAATCCTGCTGTCGCCCGTCGTATCATCGAAAAAGCAATTTTGGCCTCGCAAGCACGTGAAGCTGCTCGTAAGGCACGTGAAACGATCCACAAAAAGGGAGTTTTGGAAGGCGGTGGCTTGCCGGGTAAGCTGGCCGACTGCTCCAGCCGTGACCCGTCCGAAAGTGAACTCTTCCTCGTAGAAGGTGATTCGGCAGGCGGCTCGGCAAAAGATGGCCGCAATCGTCGTATTCAGGCAATCCTCCCCCTGCGCGGCAAGGTGCTGAACGTTGAAAAAGCCCGCTTGGACAAAATGTTGGACAATGCCGAAATCCGCGCATTGTTCACCGCGATTGGCGGCGGTTTCGCAACAGGCGAATTTGACCTTTCCAAGGTGCGCTATCACAAAATCATCATCATGACCGATGCTGACGTGGACGGTGCACACATCCGCACCTTGTTGCTCACGTTCTTCTATCGTAAGATGCCGCAGTTGATTGAAAACGGCTTTGTCTACATGGCTCAACCTCCGTTGTATCAAATCAAGCGTGGCAAGAAGGTGGAATATGTCGCCAATGATGAAGCGTTAGAACGCCGTCTGCTGTTGAGCTGCGACAACCTCAGTTTTGTGCGCCCGGACGGAGCCGTAATCTACCTTGAACAGTTCACCAATCTGTTGGATGTGGCGCTTGAAATTGAAGCAACGATTAACAGCATCCGTCTGCGTGGCGTAAACACCGAAAACTATTTGGCAACCTACCAGCCGGAAACTGATTCGTTTGCGCGCTATATGGCTGTTATCGGCAATGGCGATTCAGCGAAATTCTGTTTCCCGCATGATGACGTCGCGCTGGCTGCCGCACGCGAAGAAGGTGAAAAGGCTATTGGTGAAAGCATAGACCTTTCTCTCTATCGTGTGTCGGAATATGCCCCCAAGCAATTGCACGCTTTCCAGTGGATGGAAGTCTTCCGTTCGCAGCGGTTGCGCGATCAATTCCGCGCACTGACAGCACTCAATCTTGGCTTCTCCACCACGTCTTACTATGGCAATGGCGAACCGCTCGGCGAATTGCGCGATGGCACTCGCGCGCCTGTGGTTATCACCTCGCTTGAGCAACTGATCGCAGAAGTCCGCCAGCGGAGCCGCCGCGGTGTGGAAATTCAGCGCTACAAAGGTCTCGGTGAAATGGATGCCAAGCAGCTCTTTGAAACCACCATGAATCCCGAGACACGCCGTATGCTCAAGGTGAAGATTGAAGATGCAAGCGCCGCAGATACGACCTTCAGTTTGTTGATGGGCGAAGATGTAGAACCACGCCGTAAATTCATTGAAGACAATGCGTTGAATGTAAAGAATCTTGACTTCTAATACATAACGATTGACAGAATGCGTAAACTTTTTTATACTCTTCTTAATTTCGTAAGGAGTTCGTAGTTATGCCGAGTATTACAATTTTAAATGGCGAAGAGACCGGACGCACCTATGAGTGGAGTGCCGGAAATGGAATTCGTATCGGCCGTAATAGTGCTAATGATTTCGTCATCGCCAATGCTTCTGTCTCTGGTGAACACTGCATCATTGAACCGTGTGATGGCGGTTGGCGCATCAAAGATAACGATTCAACCAACGGCACACGTGTGAATGATCAGCGTATTTCAATGGCAATGTTGCACCGTAATGATGTCATTGCTTTTGGCGATATCGTTGCTTCCATTCGTGGTGAAGACGTTCCTGAATCTGAGCCCAGCAATGTGGAGAGTATTGAATCCATCCCACGCACAACAATCGTAATGCGTCCGTCTGATGCGACAACACGTCCTGTTGATGGCTTCAAGAAGAAATCTGAAAGCAAGAAACTCTTCAATGTCATTATCACCCTCTCTGTAATTGCGATTATTGCATTGGGCGCTTTATTAATTGTCAAATTATTTGGCAGCAATGCTTAAAACGTGGCGTCAGGGTTTTACCCTCATTGAACTGCTTATCGTAATGGCCATCCTCGGTGTGATGATGGCCATTATTGTGGTGTCTGGTGGCATGGTTACCGCCACACAAGTGGCCATGGCCTCCAAAGACACCCTGCGGTTGGCTCGCTATGCCCGCAATATGGCACTGCAAACACAACAACCGGTGACGCTTTCATTTGCGCCGGGAATGATTACGCTTGACACGCCATTTGATGCGGAAACCGCTCCCAAATCCACCTCGACAGAAGAGCCGCTTTCCAGTGATTCAGATGCTGACGTCTCCACCGAAAAACCAAAAGGTAATGCATTACACGTCGGTGATATTGAAGCTGTCGGTCTCGTAAAATACTACGAAAACGTCGCCTTTAAGTTTGTTTCATTTGATGATTCAATTAAGATGGGACGTTCTGCCGATAAGTCTACAGCCGATTTTCAGCGTAGGGTTGCTGGCGAAGCAGACGAGACCGTTGGAGAGACGACGCGACAGCAGGCGGAAGCCTTTTCAATCACCATTCGTGCCAATGGTACAACGCGCCCCTTCACCATCTGCGTTTATGATCAAGAGGGAAGCGAAGAAACCGGTAATACCATCACCTTTGACTTCCTTTGTTCGGGAACTATCAGTGACAAAGAGCGCTGATAACCTCTTTCAAACGAACCATCCACTCGCTACTTATGAGTAAAAAGAACGCATACGCACCCCGTTTTGCCCGTTCCGTCCGAGGTGGCTTACGTCCTCAAGGTGGTAACCGGGATGTTTGGTGGCGAAAACGGTGGATTACCTGGTTGGAAGAGATGCACCTTGGGGCCCGACTGGGACGTGGACGCAATTATGCCCAACAAGGACAGGTTTGCCATATGGAAGTGGCCCCCGGCATTATTTCAGCCGAAGTTCAAGGAGCCGATCAGCAGCCCTATCAATTGAGCGCAGAAATGCCCGTATTAGACGCAGAAAAGGTCTGGGATATCCTACATGACACGCCAATCTATACGGCTCAGGTCGCAGCACGTTTCTTACCATTTGCACTCTGTGAACGCCTCCAACAGCACGGTCTTCTCCTCTTTCCGGAACGCCGACAAGATATGACTTTTCGGTGCACTTGCAAGGATTGGAGCCGCCCCTGCAAGCATCTCTTGGCGGTTCTTTGCCTTTTTGCAGACGCAATCGCTTCCGATCCATTGCTCCTTTTTCGTTTTCGTGGCATTCTCTTTTCAGAAAGCGAACCCGATTTAACCCCACAGGTTCTGTCGCCGGGAGCAATCTTAAAACTTCATCCAAGTCCCAATACGGCTTCAATTCCCAGACGTTTGGGGACACTTCCCTACTGGCGTGGGTCTGAAGACTTTCGTAAGACACTTGAAGCGGCCTACCACCGTTCTCAACTGCGAGCCGTCACACCTCCGGATATGCCCCTTGATTTGCGTTTTGCAGAGGATATGCCGACCGAATGAGTTCCCTCCTCTTTTATACGCAAATGCAAATTGCTGATATGTTACAATAACCGACAATGATTATCCTTCCCGTAGAACGTAAAACGTGGCGTGCCAGAATTGTATTGGCGGTGCTCTATCTCTTTCTGACATTGGGAGCCATTACAATGGTGTGGCCATTCCTGATGATGATTTCAGGTTCTATTACGGGACGCTTCGATTACCATCGTTATGCCCCCGTTGTGCGGGCAATTTGGGATGAACCCGATCGCTTTATGCGCATCTTAGCCTCTTTTCATGGCCGGTTCCCAATTGCTATTTTCCCGGATGCCCCCACACATTGGAGCAGTTGGTCAGCCATCGCAGAAGAACGTCAAGCCGTCATTGCATTTACAAAGCCATGGATTGAGGGAATGCGCCAGGACACCACCGCACACGCATGGCGCATCATGGCCGCAGATTTCACAACATTTAATCGCACATACGACGTCCGAAACAGTGTCTGTGACTTTGATGAACGCGATGTCGCCCCTTACGTTCGTGCCGTCTTTGAAGAGAAAACCGGTCACCAGGGACCTGAAGTAGCCTTAGACGCACTCAATCAGACATGGGACATCCGCTATAATAGTTTCTACAACATCCGTATGCGTGCTCAGCAACGTGTGCCATTACATTACCCAGACTGGGACTGGCCAGAAGACCCTAAAACGGAATTGTGGCACGCCTTCAAAGCACACTATCGCGAACGTGATCCGCTTTTACAACCTTATCCGCGGACACGCCCCTACTGCATCGCCCCATTGTGGCAGAAATGGCGCAGTCGGCAGGGTTTGCCCCACGCTAAGTTTCCAGGCGACATCACGGACCCTGCATGGCAAACCTTTATTCGCACCGCATATCCCAAGCGTCTTTTGCGAATCCAATGTACTCCGCAAATTGAACAGCAATGGCACACCTATCTCAAGCAAGTCTGTCGCACGCCTGAACACTATGCCCAATTGACAGGTAAGCCAAAACCCAAGACTCTGGCTGACGTACCCTTACTGCCCTATGAAAACAGCACCTTATGGCGTAACTTCGTTGGTCTGTTACCGGTAGAGTCACTTCAAGCGACCTCCCCAGAAGCAGAATGGCAACACTTCCTCCAAACCAAGTATGGTTCGCTCTCCGCTTTAAATGCTGTCTATCGTGACCGTTTGGGTAATCTTTACCAAGTCACAGACTGGCGCGACATCCCTCTACCTTTAGCTCAAGCCTTTGCAGTGAC
>JAFTHG010000247.1 GCA_017457555.1 Kiritimatiellia bacterium
AATATTGTAGTAAAATGGAATGAAAGAGGGGATGAATCTTTTATCATTAATGGGACTGCGGAGAAATGCCGAACACTGAACCCCGAATTTTGAACTTTAAACTTAATTGAATGGATGAGAGATGAACTTTGTTTGCTTAAAAATTGAAGTTGATGAAACGCAGATTATGCGTAAGGTCGTAGTGCCTTCAGATTATAGTTTGGCTTTTTTACACTTTTTGATTCAAGACATCTTGGGTTGGAAGGATTGTCATTTGCATGAGTTCTCCACAGATGAGGGGTGCTTTTATGGTGCGCGTGGCACAGAGCCCGAATTTGAAGTTGAGGGGACTACATGGCAGGATGAGGCGTTGATTCCGATTAATAAATGTCTTAAAAAGAAGGGGGATGTGCTGGATTATCTTTATGATTTTGGAGATTGTAATGATGTGACAATCACTTGTATGGGGCAGACAAAAACGCCTAAACTTGAACATTTTGCGACTTCCGGTACGGATATGATTGAGGATGCAATGGGGTTGGGTGGAACAGAAGAAATGGTGAGAGTCTTGAAGCAACCCAAATCATCACCGTTAAAGAAGAGTATTCAAACGTGGTTAATGGAAACAGCAAGGATATCGATTGAGCAAGCCTGTCACGAACCGAGCGTAGATGAAATCATTAAACGAGTCCATCGTTTAGTTTCAATTGTAGACACCTCCCTATGCCAACAGCTTCAGGATGGGGAACCCCTCGCAGACGCATACAAGTTTTAGTATGCCTACGGCGACATCGAGCACCTCATCTCTCCATCCGTGACATCATCCTCGCCTGATGCAACCTCGCCTACAGTAGCCACGGCGGTCAAGTGAGGGATTAACGGTGCATGGGGAATAAATGGTTGGAGCGAAGATTTCTTCACTCCAACCATGATGCATCTTGATGGTTTAAAATAATTGCATTAATAAGAAGGCGCTGCTTTGCATGATTTCCAAGGATGTAGTAATGCATTCAAGAATCGTAGCGATAATTTCCAATAGTTCTCCAAGATAATTAAGTGTGATTTGTACTATTTGAGACACCTCCTCCAAAAGCCAAGTGCCCACGGAAAAAGCTATTTGAGATTTCAAATATTCGTATGTTAACACCATAAGTCGTTTTTTAAGAGCAGCCCTCTTACTCTGATTCTTTCGCCATAAATGGTGGTCGCTATCATCAGATGAGGAGACTTTTTTACGGTTTTTGCCACTTGATTTTAGTTTTCGACTTGTAGAATGACGATACCGTTGAGCGTTACGCTTTGATTTATTGTTGTGAACTGTTTGGGAGGATACGTTATTTCTCCATTGAGATGAGGTTTCTTTAGGCGTGACAGATATGACAATTAGACCTGCTAAAATGGATGAGCGTATTTTTTAAAACTGACCATTGGCTGTTTATTCATAAAACTTTTCCTTATGAGGGTAGTAGTTGTGACAAACGCTGTCATTAGAATGACATTATTGAAGCACATTTATGCAAAATATTGTAAAATTCGTTTCAACCGAAATGGCACATACAAAAATGCGTGTTTAAAGATTGTATGTTAATGATACAATGTCTCAAATGGATGTGTTTGGGGTAAACATAAATGGTGAAGAGCATAATTTCTTGAATATAGTCCCGCTTGCTTTACCCCCTACCGACACTGCGATACAAAGATGATACGCTTTGTTATCTGTAATAAAGAGTGACGAATTTGTTCAGGTATTTCGTTTTACGATTGTGTAACATGAGCCATACTACGTCTTGGCGGAACAACAGTGCCGCCACATGCTTGGCTGGTGCGGTGTCGATCTGTCTCGGACGGAGCGAGCACCGCACCCATTAGCGTCTTTGCGGTAGAAAATCTGGCAGTCCTGCGGCGTAGCCGCCCATTTGCCACTCAAAGCGAGTAAACCCAGCCATCCACAATTTCATATTGAATGAAAGGGGTTGTTTTTGGTAAAATTTGCGCAGTAAATCAAGTATGGGTTAATTAACAATGCAAATTTTACAAAAAAGAGGTCAATTAAACTATGGTTCTGTCCCCATAACAACACCTGTTCTTGCTACAGAATTAGGGGGGTATTCTGCTATTCTCGCGAAGGCTGCGGCATTAGTAAAAAAGGGTGACCTTATTCGAATTAAGCGGGGGCTCTACTGTCTTTCTCCTGAAGTAAATGGGCATGAGTTGAACTTGCCAATGATTGCTAATGCACTCTACGCCCCAAGTTATCTCTCTTTTGAAAGTGCTCTTTCATTTTATGGT
>JAFTHG010000248.1 GCA_017457555.1 Kiritimatiellia bacterium
ACACACCCCTTATGCAGAACGCTTAACCGCCACGCGTCACCATGACGTAGCCGCCTTTGCGACATAGCCGCTTTTCCGGGTTCTGGCGTGTGAGCCACCCTCGGCTCACGCACCCACTTGGTAGAGGATTGGTCCTTGCCAAGCCTAAAAAGGGCTAAGGTGATGAATCTTCTTCTTTCCTTTTCGGCATTCTTTCCTCTGAAAGTCACTCTTCTTACCCTCGCGGTTATATTGTGCAATATTCACGTAGGTTTGGGATTGTATGCTTTTAATTCTGATGGGGAATGTTTTTGTGGTATTATTTTATGCAGATTTGTGGTTTATGAACGTGATGGTATCGTTTTAGAGGTTTGAGCGCATGAATCGGAATATTGCTTGCATTGGGGCCGGTTATATCGGTGGGCCGACGATGGCGGTCATCGCACAGAAGAATCCTGACCGAAAAGTAATCGTGACGGATATTTCGCAAGCGTGCATTGATGCGTGGAATTCTGACGCGTTGCCCATTTATGAGCCTGGGTTAAAGGAGGTGATTACTGCTTGCCGTGGTAAAAATCTCTTCTTTACAACTGATGTGGCTGCTGCGATTCGGGAGTGCGATATCATCTTTGTGGGGGTCAATACGCCGACGAAAACCTTTGGTGCAGGTGCTGGTTATGCGTCTAATCTGCAGTATTGGGAGGCGGCTGCTCGCACAATTTCACAAGAGGCCAATGGGGATAAGATTGTTGTAGAGAAGTCCACGCTGCCGGTGCGTACAGCGGATGCGATGGCTGCCGTATTGCATACGCATCCGGAACACACGTTCACCGTGTTGTCAAATCCGGAATTCTTGGCAGAGGGTACTGCAATTAATGACTTGTTAAATCCGGATCGCGTGCTGATTGGTGGGCCGCAGGACAAACGTGGGAAGGCGGCAATCCGTGCATTGGTTGAGGTTTATGCTGCGTGGGTGCCACGAAAGCGGATTTTGACGACGAATGTGTGGTCGAGTGAGATGTCAAAATTGGCCGCAAATGCAATGTTGGCACAGCGTATTTCGTCGATGAATGCCTTTTCTGCGCTTTGTGAGGCTACCGGTGCCGACATTTCAGAAGTGGCAACGGTTTTGGGGATGGATCATCGAATCGGGAAGTATTTCCTGAATGCTGGGCCTGGATTTGGCGGATCGTGTTTCAAAAAAGATGTTCTGAATCTCGTCTATCTTTGCCGATCGTATGGTTTGAAGGCGTGTGCCGATTATTGGGAGCAGGTCATTATTATGAATGACGCACAGCAACACCGCATTGTTGCCCGAACGGTGAAGACGCTCTTTAATACGCTTGCCGGAAAGCGTATTGCCCTTTTCGGATTTGCTTTCAAGGCGAATACCGGTGATACGCGTGAGACACCGGCTTTGACAATCGCTAATTTGTTGGCAGAAGAGCATGCCGATTTGGTTGTAACCGATCCGAAAGCATTAACAAATGCGGCAAAAGATTTGGCACATCTGGAGCATGTGACGTTGGTGGATGATCCTTATCAAGCCGCAGAGGGGGCGGATGCGATTCTTTTAATGACAGAGTGGGAGTGTTATCGCACGTTGGATTGGAAGCGCATCTATGCAGGAATGCGTCAGCCGGCGATGCTTTTTGATACGCGTAACCTTTTGAATTATGGCGAATTAAAGAAGATTGGCTTTAAGGTTCTGGCGGTAGGAAAGACGGTTTAAACGGTTTCCGTGATGGTGTCTTTTTACAAAATAAAGCCTGTATGCAGATGGTGGCATGCAGGCTTTATTGGTTTGAAATTGGAGTAAAATCATGGTGGCGGTGGAGGCATAAGTGGGTGAGGCGGCGTTTGATGTGAGCCAAAAGCGAAAAAAGCATACGGAAATCCCTTTTTTGAGTGGGTTTTCCTTTTGTTTCGTATTGTTTTTCGCTATACTATAAGTTGGTCATGGATGAGCAGAACCCTAACTTTGTCTGTCAACGTTGCGGAGCCTGTTGCCGCGTGCCAGGTTATGTGCGCCTGACGCCAGAAGATGTGGATGCGTTAGCGGCAGTATTGGGGCTGACGGTGGAGGTTTTTATTGACACGTTCACCGATCTCTCGCCGACACGGAGCGGTTTGGTTTTGAAAGGTGATCCACAGGCTCCCTGTCGATTCCTGACCGAGGATAATCTTTGCCGGGTGCATCGTGCGCGTCCACAGCAGTGCCGGGATTATCCGGAACGGTGGCGCAGTGATGAGATTGAGACTGTTTGTGCAGCTAAACGGATGCAACAGGCAGAACCGATGTCGAGAGATGATGCGGATTTTGATAAGGAGTAAGCTATGAGTCTTATCTGGGAAGGCGGTCTTCTATTCTGGATTATCGTTGCAATGACGGGGGTTGCCGTGATTGTGTTCATTGAGCGGCTGCTTTATTTACGGCGCGTAACACTGGATCCCCGTGACTTTCTGCCGGGCGTTTTCAATGTGCTGGATAAGGGAAATATTAAGGAAGCGTTGGAAAACTGCGATGAGGCGGCGGGACCATTGCCGACTTTGGTGGCAGAAGCGATTGTTTACCGCGCCAGTGATCCGGCCAATCTCCGGGAGGTGCTGGCCACACGCGCTCATGCAGAGCTTTCCCGTTTGGAGCGACGCTCAATGTTGCTGTCGCTGTTGGCGCAATTGTTGCCGTTATTGGGTTTGATCGGCACCTTTGTAGGCGCGTATGCGATGTTGTCGGCATTGGATGTTCAGGCACCATTAGTGCAGACGGGAGCCGTGGCACGTGCGCTTGCCGGAGCATTGGTCAATACAATTACAGGATTGGTGGGAGCCGCATTCTGTTATGCGGCACATTATATTCTGACATTGAAGGCTGATGCACTCAGTTTAGATATGGATACGTGTGTGGCATTGATGTTGGATCATTTGGACTCAACGCAATGTGGAGATAAGGCATGAGTGCCCCAAAATCCAAAACAAAACCCTATGTTTGGGAACGCCACTCTTTCACTGGAAAGAAGTATCCCAGACGGCGTATTGTGCGCTCATTTTTATTGATGGTGCCATGGATTAATCTGATCGTGCTGGGGCTTTTATTGTGGTGCTTTTCGCGTCAAACGCTGGTTCAGCCCGGTCGGGTGGTGACGCTTCCGGAGGGGCCTGCCGAAGAAGGCATCTCTGTTCAGGCACCATCAGCCGTGATCCGGATGTTAGAGGCTCCAGGCCGCAAAGATGTGACTGTGCTGCTTTTGGATGAAGGACGCTATTGTTCAGACTCTCCATCAGAATTAGAAGCGTTAAAGCGCGCATATCCCGGCCACGAATTAAATGTGATTATTGATGTGGCCGTGCCGTATGGTACTGCAATGACGTGGATTGAACGTTTGAAAGCCTGCGGTGTTGAACGGATTAATCTGGTGACTGTCGCAGAAAACGAAACGGCTTATCCCGGGAGTGAAACACGCTGATGGCACCTCATCGTGAGGACTATGTTTGGGAACGCAGTCGGCAATACGTGCCGAATAAACGCGTATCAATGTTGCGTCTGCTCCGCTGGCGCAAGATGCGGCGTTCCAATCGCCGTCGCAAGAGTGTGTTGGCGTTTTGGTGGCCGCCTGTTGTGACCATTGCTATTGCCGGCGTGAGTTTCTTCTTTGCCTTTTTAGCGTTGCCGAAAGCGAAACGTGACACAGATAAACGTCTGCCACGGCCGGGAATCTATGTGGTGTCTACATCGCAAGAAACGCTGACGGCATTGATGCGTCAGGAGAATGTACGCCGCATTGCGTTGGCTCTCAGCGACGACGATGTGGGTATTTCTTTAGAACAAGTTTTGCCAGAGCCGCAGAAACGGGCGTTGATACCAATCCAATCCCCGACAGTGCCGAACGCTGCGTTGCAATCGGAAGCGTTCATGGCCGATGCCTTTTTGCCACCGATGGCAACCGAAAAAAACTTTTCAGCCAATGCGTCTGGAGTAAAAATGCACCTAGCGCCAGCGTTGCTGGCGAGTCAATTTGAAGTTGTTTTACCGGATTTGCCAACAGGAACGTCTGCTTCAACGGCAGATTTCTGGGTGACGCTCAATGCAGTTGGCGCTGTAGATGAAGTGTTACGTTTTGCTCCAGTGGGAGAGGAAACGGCGTGGTTGAAGGCGCTTCGCAAAGCGCTTTTTATGGGACGTGGCAATGCTGCTGCACAGGGACTGATTCGAATTCAGTGGGAAACAGAGGTCCGTGAATGAAAAAGCTGGTATTTACATTATTTGCAATAACATTTGCAACGATGGGGTCTGCTCAGGTTACGTTTCGTGGCGCAGGGCCCGTTGAAACCGATTCGCAAGGTCATGTGATTGAAAAGTTGGACTACGACCGCAAGATTGTCGCAACGAATGGTTTGCCTTCTGCAGCAGAGTATCGGGCAGAGTTGGCCGAACGTGAACGCATGAAAAAGGTTGCACGAGAAGTGGGACCATGGTTTGATGCGATTCAACATCTGGAAATCGTTCAAAAGGATGGCGAACAGAAGTACGATGCCGATGGCGGTGGTATGGCTGGAGATGGCGCAGGCCCTACGCCCGGTCAGACGGGTGAAGGCATGGTGGCTTACATTGAAGCGATGCGTGTCTTTAACAGTAATACGGCAGAGGGAGGCTCAGTCTCGAAGGATGCTAAACAGTTAAAGGCGGCTTTGGAGGAATTGCTTTATCGGCGTGGTGGGGAGGTTGTTTGCGGGCCATCGCGTGGCGTCAGCATTAAGTATCCTTTGGAATTGCTGTTGGTGCGCTATCAGAGTTGGAAAGCGCAAAGTATACCGGTTAAAGAACTTTATCCCGCAAAATCTGCCGATTTGTGGCCCGGTAAAGTGCCGGAAGAGGCCGAGCGCGTTACGAAAAAGGTGACGCTTTATCCGGGTGAAGGTGGCTATATCAGCACAGGCCTTTATGTGCCACCGGGAGAAGTGATTACGATTAAATGCGGGAGCCTGACGGGTAATTTGATGGCGCAAATCGGTTGCCATACGGATAAATTGGATCCCAAAATTGTGCCATTGGATGAAGATGGAAATCCGATGGATGACCCTTATAATCCTGTAGTACCGAATTTGGCAAAGGTGAAAATGGGCTGGGAGCAGATTACAGACAACCGTCCGCTCTGGCGTTGGCCCGATATGGTGCGCCGCTTCCAGATTAAGAAGAAACGCGAAGAAATCGGTCACGTTTTAGGTGGCGTATTGTGGTTTCAGTGGAGTGGCGGTTCGCGTCCGATGGAAGTGGAGGTTTCTGGTTGTGTACAAATGCCGTGGTTCCGCTTGGGAATTGATACCAATAAGGATTGGGTTGAAACCCTTTCGAAATATCCTGCACCTTGGGCAGAATTGCAGACTAAGACGATTATTCTTACAGTAGAATCCAAATATGTCCGAAATGTGAAAAATATGGAGGCGCTTGCTCAATGGTGGGGGAAAGCCGCCAGTATTATGTTGCGCGTGAGTGGCCATGGTTTGCCGACAGACACTGAGGCTGATAACTTCCGTGCGGCCAAGCGCGAATGGGGCATCTTGGATAAGAAATTGGTGCAGATGAATCCGGAAGCGCCACAGGATACAGAAGAACTTCTGCGTGCTGCGGCTAAGGCTAAGGCGGATCCTGCTGTAAAAGATCGTTACGGCTTTACGGTTGAGCAGGAGCCTGTCCCTATAGATCCGAAGAAGCCGAAGGCGCTGAAGATTCCTTCACGCGAGAATGAACCCAAGAATACGCCAATGCGTATTGTGGATGATGTCCAGATTTCGGTTGGTGCAGGTCACTCTGGTTATCCAATTATGTGCATGGAGTGGGGCGGAGGCATGATGAATCTTGCCGGATTGCAACGTTCCGGTTCGTGGGGTGCTTTGCACGAAATCGGCCACAATATGGGGCAGGGAACAAATGGTATTTTCGCATTACCGGGTAATACTGAGGTGGTGAATAACTTCTATGGTACCTGCACGATGAACCTCTTGAATGGCACACGCTTCACAAAGATTTGTAAGGATGCGTGGGATTCAATTGCCAAGAAAGCGGATGCAAAAACACCAAATCTCTGGATGAGTTCGCCAGTTTTTGAACGTTTGGTTTTCTATATGACCTTGGCGCATTACTTTGGTGTGGAGAGCGTGGTCACGGTGGTGAATGATAAGAATGATAAGTACCCCACTTCTGCAATAGGTGACCGTCTCTGCTGTGCATGGTCAAAGGCTATCCAACGTGACTTGACGCCCTACTTTGAGATTTGGGGAATCCCACTTTCGAAGGCAGCCTATACTTACACGCAAGATTGGGCTCCATGGCCGACCGAGGAGGAGCGGGTCCAACTCTTTACTGGCCCCTTTGTGTATCGTGGCGAAGTTGAAGATGATGCGCCGATTGAGGTGTCAACTCCGGAAGATGTCAAAACGCGTCGTCAGTTGCGGGCTCGAGAACACTTCAAAAAGACCGTAACCGAATAATGAGTATGCGATAGGAGTAACAGCGATGTCTTGCCTCTTTGGTCCTGTCCCGTCCCGACGCTATGGACGTAGTCTGGGCATTGATTTGGTGCCAATGAAGACCTGTTGTTATGACTGCGTATTCTGTCAACTCGGCATTACGCCACAAACGACCTGCGCTCGGCGTGACTATCTCCCGATTGAAAGTGTCCTTTCGGATTTGAAGCAGTGGTTGACCCTGCATGAACCGGTCGATATCTTGACGCTTTGCGGATCGGGAGAGCCGACACTTCACGCACATTTCGGTGACGTTTTGCGGTGGATTCGCGCAGAAACACCTTATCCCTCCTTGCTGATGAGTAATGGTGCACTCTTCTTTGAACCGGAGGTTCGGCGTGATGCCGCTTTGGCTGATCGTGTAAAGATTTCAATGCATTTCTGGGATGAGACCAGTTTCCGGGCAACAGTTCGTCCGCATGCCGATTTGACGTTTGAAAAGGTTTATGATGGCTGGCTGAAGTTTCGCGAAAACTTTCATGGCACGGTGGATATTGAGTTCTTTGCAGTGCCCGGTATGAATGATGCTCCGGAAGCTTTAAATCGGATTCATCGCCTGATGTCACCTCTTCGTCCCGACACAGTGACGGTCAATAGCGCAGAACGTCCGCCTGCGGAGTCTTCGGTGCGCTCGGTGCCGGTTTCAGAGCTGAATCAATTGCGCGCTTTTTTTGGCACGGTCGCTGTGGCGCAAACCGCAACTGCATCAACTGCTCCACAACCCTATTCAGAGGCTGCCTTGTTGGCTTTGGCACGGCGTCACCCCTTAACGCCCGCACAATTCGCTCGTTATTTCGGTATGCCCGAATCCCAAATCGTTGCAGCGCTTCAACGACTTGCGACGGCAGATCCCTATGCCGCTCGTGCACTTTTGCCGCATGATGTATCGCGTTAGTGCCTTGCGTTGAGGTATCTTTTCGGTAATGAGCTCCTTTTCTGAACAACTCTTTGATCCGGATATTGGTTTTTGCCGGCATCGTCCGCTTTTTGGGTGGACGCTTGCTTTGGCGTTTGGCACGGGTTTAGGCTATTTCTTTGGAGGGGCATGGAGCTGGTTGCTTTTGGCAACAGGCGCAGTGGTTTTGGCATGGCGCACAAAAAGAATCTCCGTTTCCGTGTGGTTGTTACTCACCTGTTTTGCATTAGCAGGGTGGCGTGCAGCATTGTTGCATGATCGGAATGTGGAGGTGTTGTCGCAATTGCGAGCCTATCAACAGGCTGGAGAAACTTTTGAACTCAAGGTGACCGTATCCAATGATCGCCATATTATCCAACGTAAACGTGGAGGTCCATACTGTCGTTTTTCGGCAGATGACGCATGGTTGCCAGATGGTACCGCAGTCCATGGGACTAATCTCTTAATTTATTACTATGATCGGAGTGGTGTCTTCCCGGAAACAGGGGAAACTTGGCGGCTGAAAGCGAAGTTGCGAGCGAATTCTCATCCTCGGCGGATGTCGCTGTCTGTGCGAGGAGAAACGGCTGTTCACGTGCCTGAATAAGATCGGTTGCTTCATTGGGAATATGCATTGGTTGATTTCCGGAATCGTTTGGCAGAGCATCTGGCATTGGGGGTGAGTGAAGCGGAAGCAGTTTTAACGCAAACGATGGTTTTAGGCACGCGGGCGCGCTTGCCCTATCAATTACGTCAACGCTATGCCGATGCGGGCATTATTCACATTTTTGCCATTAGTGGGCTGCACGTTGGTATTATTGCCGGGCTAGTCGTTTGGCTACTGGCATGGTCTGGTCTGCGCTTACGGATGCGGATCCTCGTCCTATGTCCTGTATTGGTGGGCTATCTTCTGCTGACTGGCGTGCCACCCTCTGCAACGCGTGCGTGTCTGATGGCGCTGATGTATTGCTTTGCGCCGACCTTCTTGCGCCGTGCTGATGGCGCCAGTGCACTCTTTGCTACGGCTATGGTGGTCTTGATTGTGGAGCCCGGTTGGATTGCCAATGCCGGCGCCTTGCTTTCATTCTGTGCCATGGGTGGGCTTTTCCTCTTCACCAAACCCTTCACTTATTTTTTGAATCGTCTCTTCCGTTCTACGCTCCACCGGTCACTTCTGGGTGATATTCCTCTGGTGCGGCCATGGCACGTGGCTTTACGTCAGCACTTGGCGCTTTTGATAGGCCTGTCAACTGCCGCGTGGATAGCGGTGTTGCCGCTCTGTCTCTACTTTTTTGGACGCGTGTCATTGATTGGGATTCTCCTGAATTTGTTTATCCCTTCGCTGACCGTCATTGTGGTGTGGACGGCATGTCTGAGTGCCTTTGCCGGATTTGTTTTGCCCATTGCCTCAGAGGTGATGAATCGCTTCAACGCATTCCTGCTCTCCGTGATTGATACGTTGGCGCAAAAGGCTTTGGAATTGCCAGGGGCAGTTTACGAATTAGAGCATGCGCCAGGCGTTACGGTGGCGCTCCTGATGGGGGCAGGACTGATTGTCTTTGGAATGTGGTTAGGTGTTCAGGAACGGCGCTGTCGCCGTCAGGATCCTTTAGATCCGGAAACCTTTGATTTCCTGCCACGAAGCGTTGATGCCGTGCGGCCCTCCAATGGCTTGCCTTTTTAAGAAGATCCGGGCTTAAAAACAAAAAAATCAACCGAGAAGGTCGATTTTCTTTTAATGGTAGGGGTGCACGGGCTTGAACCGTGGACCCAGTGATTAAGAGTCACTTGCTCTACCAACTGAGCTACACCCCCATAAGAGATGGAGCGAACTAAGGGACTCGAACCCTCAACATCCACCTTGGCAAGGTGGTGCTCTACCAATTGAGCTAAGTTCGCACGCTCAAAAACGGGGCAAATTATAGCACGTTCATTTTTGCGTTGCAAGCCTTTTTTTGTCTTTTTTGCATTTTTTATGAAATGCAGTTAGGCTTGCGGAGCTTCGGGTGCTTCCTGACGGTGCGCCGCAGCTTGTGCCAGAAGGTTTTGAACGTGGCGTGTGGCGGCTTCGGCTTCGGTCGCTGTAGAGGTAACCCCGGCGAACTTGATTGCATCTGCCGCAGTGAGGAATTGGGCTAATGTAGCCCGTTCTTCCGCGCTGATACGCCGCTCTTTGGCAAGACTGTTCAGAAATTCTTGAGAGGTTTGACGTGTTGCCCGGAGTGCATAGCCCCGCTCAAAATAACGCCGCACCACGCCTGTTAAGCCATAGAAGAAGCGTTTGAATTGTCCTTGCGCCAGTAGCCCCTCTGCGAGAAGGCGATCCAATTCCAATTTGGCACGTTCTTCCGGCGAGAGGGTGCGTTCGTGTAAGATGCGCCGGATGCGTTTGAAACAGGGGCGGATCAGGGAAATGCATCCTACTGCAAGAAGGATAAGAAGAAACCACAGACTGATAGTGCGCCATCCGGGCGCCACCCATTCCGGTGTTAAATTGACTTCCGGTGCGCCGGTGGCAATTGGCAAAGGGGGCGGCTCCGGAAAATGGACCATTGCTGTCAGGTAATCGTGTTCAGCACCGGTGCGTTTGTTTTTGATTCGCAGTACAAAGGGACGCAGACTCCATGGCCCATCAGCCTTAGGCGTTAATTGAAAGCGCCACTGCGCCTGCGCGCATCCATTGGCTTCAATGCGTCCTGCTGAGAAGTTTTCTACAAAAGCAAATCCCCTAAAACGGTCTTGCAATTCCGGCAGAATTGCTTCTTCATGAGCTTTGGTGATAATCTCCAGGGTGCCGACAAGTGGTTTGTCATGTAGCAAAGTGTTGGCATCAGAGGAGAAGGTCACCTTTAGATTGGCTTCATCCAGAAGCGTTAACTGCAAAGAAGCAAACAGTGGCGCAGTCCATAGCGTTAGCAGGGCCGGGAGAATTAGTGTTTGGCGTGAGAAAAGGGGCATGGTAGCACTCCTGTCGGTAGAAAAACACAACGCAGGCAGTCCGAATCTCCGCCTGCGTTGTATTATTCCGGCGGAACCGGTCTTTACGTGTGATCAAGCCAACCCAAGTTTACGCTTGGTCTTTGCTTCCAACTTTTCCAACTTGGCCGCAATCTTCGTTTGGTCGGTTACGTTGTCAATGAAAACGCCACCATCTAGATGCTCCAACTCATGTTGCACTGCGCGAGCAAGCAATCCGTAAACGGTATACGTCTGACGCAGACCATTGATGTCGGAGAAAGTGAAGCACACTTTGTCTGCGCGTGTCACCGGTGCATGGATGGAGGGGAAGGAGAGGCAACCCTCTTCATCGGTCTGCTCGCCTTCTTTAGAGAGAATTTCCGGATTGAACATCACCAGCGGCATCGGAACCGCTGCATTCACTTCCATATATTCCTCTTTCTCCGCATCTTCCGGCACATCAATCACGCAGAGCCGTTCACTGCGACCAATCTGCGGCGCAGCAAGCCCCACGCCATTGGCGCTGTACATCGTTTCAATCATATCGAAGGCCAGATTACGGAGTTCGTCCGTAATGGCATCCACGCGCACACAGGGCTTCCGCAAAATAGGGTTGCCCCAGTGACACATCTGTAAAGGTCCAACAGTCTTTGCCATAACTTACTTCACCGGTACCAGACGGTCTGTGCCCATATAGGGGCGAATTGCTTCCGGCAACAAAACCGAGCCATCAGCCTGCTGACATTGTTCAAGAATGGCGATCATCAAGCGCGGCAGAGCCACGCCCGAACCGTTAAGGGTGTGAACAAACGTCGGCTTGCCATCAGCTCCACGGTAACGGATGTTCGCACGGCGCGCCTGGAAGCTCTCAAAGTTCGAGCAGCTTGACACTTCCAGCCACGCCTTCTGGCCCGGTGCCCACAACTCAATGTCGTAGCACTTGGCCGCAGAGAAGGAAATGTCACCGGAGCAAAGTTCCAATACGCGGAAATTCAGCCCAAGCCCCGTCAAGACGTCTTCAGCGTCCTTCACCAGGCTTTCCAATTCATCATACGAGGTGGAAGGCTCCACAAACTTCACCATTTCCACCTTGTCAAACTGGTGAACGCGCAGAATGCCACGCGTATCCTTACCTGCCGACCCCGCCTCGCGGCGGAAACACGGTGTGTAGGCCGTCATCTTCACTGGGAGCTGAGCTGCATCCAGAATATCATCACGGTAGTAGTTGGTCACTGGCACTTCCGCCGTGGGAATCAACCAGAAATCGTCCACTTCGCAGTGATACATATCATCCTGCATCTTTGGCAACTGTCCCGTACCAATCATCGATGCCGTATTCACCACAAACGGCGGCAACATCTCGGTGTAACCCTGCTGCTGCGTATGCAAATCAAGCATGTACTGAATCAAAGCACGCTGCAACTTGGCACCCTGACCCAATAAAATCGGGAACCCTGTGCCTGTAAGCTTTACGCCGCGCGGAAAATCAAAGATACCCAATTTCTCGCCGAGCGTGATGTGATCCAATGGTTCAAAATCAAAAACGCGTTCTTCACCCACATGACGCACATCGCGGTTGCACGAACTGTCCGGGCCCGTAGCAATATCTTTATTCGGCACATTAGGAATACGCAACATCGCTGCGCGGAACGCCTCATCAACGGTGCGAATCTCAGCATCCTTCGCCGTGATTTCATCGCCCAGCAGACGCATCTCTTCCTTAATTGCAGACACATCCTCGCCAGCCTTTACGCGCATGCCGATAGACTTCGACACCTCATTACGCTTCGCCTTCAATGCATCCACCGCCGTCACCAGTGACCGACGCTGCGCATCCAATTCCAAAACCGCATCAACTAACGCCGGATCCATCCAACGGCGCTTCAAACCTTCACGAACCTCATCCGGGGTTTCACGTATACGCTTAATCTCAAGCATTTGAGCCTCTTTTCGTTAAACGCTAATATTAAACCACATTTCACCTGAAATGGAAACACGCTTCCACAGCTTTCCTCTCCTTTTTAGAAGAAAAACACACATTTTGTTCCCGCATCCTTACCGACAACGGCACAGAATGTACTGCCACCACCACAATTCAAAAAATCACACAAGCCACCCTCTATTACACCCATGCCTATGCCTCTTGGGAAAAAGGATCCATAGAGAATTTCAATCGCATCATCCGACGATTCTATCCTAAGCGAACAGACTTCTCCA
>JAFTHG010000249.1 GCA_017457555.1 Kiritimatiellia bacterium
ACCTTTTCCAACGACTTCACCCATCCGCGACACGTTTGGATATTTCCATTCCCAAAGGCCTCATAATGAAAGATTGAACAAATAAAACAAACGCGCGGCATCAGAGATGTCGCGCGTTGTTCGGTTATAAGATGGGGCTTATTCCTGAGCCGTTGCACCCATTGTTTCAGCAGAGGCGTTGTCCATCGTGGCGTTGCCCGTGCGACCATCGGTTGCAGTCTTCAGCGGACGACCTGCGGGGTCAACCAGACGTGCTGTCAAGAACACGAGGAGGTTGCGCTTTTCGCTGTATTCGCCCTTGGAGCGGAAGAGGAAACCAATGAAAGGCAAGTCTCCGAGAACCGGAACCTTATCTTCAAAGGATTTGCGAGTTTCCGTGATCAAACCACCCATCACCACTGTCGAACCGTTGTACACAGAGATGTAGGTGTTGATTTCGCGGACATGGAACTTCGGCTGAGGCATTTCCACATTGTAGTACTGCACATCAGCGCTGGTCACCATACCGGCGGTCATGCCATACTGGATGTAAGGCACCTTCATACCATAGTCAAAGTCACCGAGATATTCAACAACCTTGGGGTTGACAAGCATATTGATCATCTGACCTTCTTGAGAGAGTTCAGGAACAACCTGCAAGGAGACACCCACATCCATCTTTTCGAAGGACTGCGGTTCCACAGCGAACTTCACCGGCGGTGCATTCATCTGCACATTGCTACCACCCACAAGGCTGTCATTGTTACCATTGTTATAGTTCTGTTCAGCTTCTTCGAGTTCGGTAATGTCGAATTCAGTCGGGTAAATGTGCTCTGTCACCACGCGGATAAGTGCTTCCTGACCGGGACGTGCGAGCACCTTAGGGCTGGAGAGCATGTCCGTGTCAGTACGCTGTGCGAGCATATGAAGGATCATTGTCATGTCCACCTTACCGAAGACGGCAGAGAAGCTGGCGAAGGTATCATCCGGAGCGACAGAGTTGCCAGCCAGATTGATGCGATTGGCATAGGCTGCGCCATCACCGAGGAAGCGCATACCATTATTGAGCTGACCGCCATGGACGGCAACGTTCGCATCACCCGTGCCACCTGCACCAGGGCGGAAGACGTGGCTGTTGGATCCTGTGCCACCTGCACCGTTACCACGATTGGTGTTACCGGTAATCGACGATTCAGCCCAGTCAATACCAGAACCCACCGTGCCAACGATGTCGCTGTTCAAGCGCCATTCGAAACCGAGAGAGTTCAAGTCGGCCTGACTGACTTCAACGAAGCGGGCTTCCACTTCAATCTGCGACGGTGTGACGTTCAAATCTTCGAGGATGCCTTCGAGAATTGCGAGGTTTTCAGAGGTATTGGTCACACGCAACTTACCAATGGTAGGCAGGTAAGCAATCTTGGCATTACCTTCAAAAGGTACGCCGAGTTCGGAGAAGACGCGCTTCAGCGTATCGCCATCAGTGGAACCGGTGGAGAGACTGCTGTCGCTACCCATATCCCAGCCATCACCTCCATCAGAAGAGGAACCCATTTCAGCATTCACCGCACCGAGTTTCTCCATCAAACCCGCCATCACGTTATAGGAACGGGTCACCATTTCACCAGCCACATAGGTTGCCGGAACGATCACCACAGTCTTCCCCTTGATGACATACTTGGAACCGGTCACTTCGCAGACCATATCCAGTGCTTCCTTGAGCGTAACCCAAGGCATTGAGATTGCAGCAATCGGCGGCAGACCGGAATCGGTTTCTGCTTCGCTTGCGAAAGGATCTTCTTCGTCAGAAGCCGAAGCGGTTGCTGCGGGCTTACCCATATTCAGCACGAATGCGACACCCTTTTCTTCCGGAGGAAGTTCAGGCTTATCGTAAGCCTTTGCCAACTCAGCGAAGAGCGAAACGGCATCAGCAAGCGTGCTCGGTGGACGGATGGTGAATTCGGGCAGGCGGATATACTGGAGTTTAGCCATCACGACGGCAGCGTCCTTTTCGCCTTCCTTATTGATCTTAGTAGTAGCACCCTTAGATTCAGTGGGCGTGTAGAGTTCTTCGGAGTTACGGCCGAGAGCACCGAGCGGCGTCCAGTTCAATTCGACCTGGCTGATCATTTCGTCGTGAGTGGAATACTTCAACTGACGGTTGCGGTCAGCATGACGGCGATTGACGCGAGCACGCAGATTGATTGCTTCTTCATTGTTGGGGTCATCACGGAGGATGAGCTCCAACTGATCATTTGCATCTTTGTACTTTGCGAGCTGGAAGTAGACCGTTGCACGGCGCATACGCTCCTGAATTGCAAGGCGATCCAATTTGTACTTATCCTTAGCATATTCCGGGAGAACGGGATTGGCGCGGATTTCAGCCGGCTTGTTCATTTCTTCCTGAACGACAGCCACGAGTGCTGCGCCCTGCGGATGACCGCTCAACTGCACAGCCTGCGCCATTTCAAGAGCAACCTTATAGTCCTTCTCTTCCAAACGGACTTTGGCCTGACGATATTCGGCTTCGCGGATACCGATATCGCATTCATTACGCAAGGGAAGATTTTCTTCACGCTGGCGGAAGTACTTCTGAGCATCCTTGTACATCTTAATGGCATCCGCATACTGTTCGAATGCCTTACCGGGAGGCGGAGGCGTTGTCATCAGCTGACGAGCCTTGGTCAAGCAAGCATTTGCATGATTGTCCAAACCGCGGTTCTTCAATTCCATCAAGAGCGCCAAGTCATTGTACTTGCGTACTTCTTCAGTCATTTCTTCAACAGCAGCCACCTCTTCGGCGGTTGTTTCTGCGAGCAACCCTTCTGCAGGCGTTTCCGCTGCAGGGGCTTCAACAGGAGTTTCGGCAACGTCTTCAACAGCGGGTTCTTCAACTGGAACTTCTTCGGCGACCACTTCTTCAGTAGGAGCTTCTTCGGCTTCAGGTTCTGCAGCAAGGATTTCTTCAAGGGACTCCTCTTCCGCAGGTGCTTCTTCAACGACAGCTTCTTCCACAGCCGGTTCTTCAGCCGGGACGTCTTCTGCAACAGCGTCCTCTACGACAGGCACTTCTGCTGGGGTTTCCTCAGCGGCGACCTCTTCAACCGGAGCTTCTTCCGCGGGGACTTCCTCTGCCACAGCGTCTTCGGCAACTGGCTCGTCTGCAGGAATTTCCTCTGCTGCCACTTCTTCTGCTACCGGTTCCACTTCGGGTTCGGCAGGTTCAGCTTCCGGAGCGGGCTCTTCGGCAGGAGCATCTTCTTCAGCAACCGCTTCTTCTGCCACAGGTTCTGCTGCGGGTTCTTCTACGATTGCGTCTTCCTCTGGAGCCGGTTCTTCAGCAGGGGCTTCTGCTTCAGCAACAGCCTCGGCTTCCGGGGCAGGCTCTTCAGCAGGAGCTTCTGCGATTTCTTCAACTGGCTCTTCGGCAGGTTCGTCAGCGACGTCTTCTGCTTCCTCAAGTTCAGCATCGGCTTCAGAGATTTCGTCCTCAGCGGCAATTTCTTCCGCATCGGCTTCCTCTAAAACCGCTTCATCGACGAGGCCTTCTAAGAGGGCATCGAGATTATCATCGTCTTGCGCGATGGCGCAAATAGATGCCCCGGCGACAAGCGCGCCGATCATGGCAAAGCGTACAAAGTGTGTCATAGCACGTTTTCTCCGCAGGTTAGTTGGGCAATTACCCTATCCCAAATCGTGATGGTAGTATAACCCAAAGCAATGATTATTTCAACTCAAAAACCGATTTATTCGCATTTTTCTGAATACGAACCACATTTTTTTCAGCGTCAACGCTTAAAACCGCGTATTTTTCGCCCTTAATTGTAAACGTTCCACCCGGAGCGACGACAACCGGATCGACGCCAGGAACATCAAATTCAAGAGTTGCGCGCTGTTCGAGCAATGGATCACCGGGCCATTCGGGGTTATTTTCGTCATAAATAACCGTGGTGATTGCCTTATTATCTGAAGTGCGTTTCAAATCCACAGTGGAAACATCCACGAAGCGCAACTGCTTGTGTTCGCCCACTTGGATCTGTTTTTTCGGCAGTTCATTGAAGCGTACAAAGACGAATCCGGTCTTACCAATGGGATTCCCATCCTTAACGCGTACAGGCGTGGTGCCGGCATTCCCCGCTTCATCCACGGAAACGAAGGTCACCTGATAGTGGGGCACCACTTTACCTTCGGCATCCTTGGTGGAAGGCAGGGTCATTTTGCTGATTGCGCGCAGACGGAGTTTTGTGCCTTCAATTTTCTTAAGTGCGATACGCGTTTCATATCCGGGGTGACTCTTTGCATCGGCCATATCGGTCTTTGCGAGGTATTCTTCAATGTTGGAGAAACCGTCATTGTCCTTATCCAAATCTGCATCATTGCCATCCTGCGGATTCAGACCCAATTTCAGTTCTTCCACATCGGGGATGCCATCACCATCGGAGTCCACGGCAGCCAGGTCGATTTTTTCTTCCTTAGGCTGCACAGCGGCGCAGAAGGAGCACTTTTCAGCGCCCCAAACGATGGGCTTGGTGCACTTTACGCAGAGCAGACGGCGTTCCGGCGTACCGAGATTGGCGAGCGTCAAATCGGTCTGATTGGCCAACAATGCCTCTGCAGCAGGCTTGGCAACTGCAGCGACGAGTGCGAGATCTGCGGTATTATCTGCAGGCGTGACTTGGGCTTTAGAGGGCTGACCGGCTTCAATGTCAGCATTGTATTCCGAGACTTCCTGGCGCAGGCTAACGCCTTTTTGCACCAGAAAGATCAAGGATACTAAGAGTAACGCCAATGAAATGACAGCTGCGAGGCGGTCATAGTGACGTAAAAACGGAGGAAGTTGATTTGCCATAGTGCGTGTTTCCCTTCCTTATTCAGCGGCTTCGGCTTCAGCCGTTTCGGGTTCTTCAGCCGGAGGCACAGAATAGACCTCAAACTTGAGCGTGACTTCCAGCGGGAGCGCATTTTCCGGGTCGGTCAGGAGGCGTTCAGCCGGAGCGGCATTTGCGAAGAGGCCTTCATCGGTGGCTGGAGCTTCTACCACGTCATCCTTGCGATTGCGGGCACGGCGAGCAGCGGTGGCACGTGCCGACTGACGGCGTTTCACCATTTCTGCTACGCGATTGCGCAGATCCAGCGTGTTGTTGAATGCCAAATCGGTTACCACAATAAAGAGGTCATCGGTGTTGAGAGCATTCATAGCCTTTGCGACGGCGGCGTAATTGGCGCGGAAGGTCACCGAGAACTGCTCGCCCGTCACACCATCCTGTGCCAATTCTTCAGGAATGACCACGCCTGTTGCAGTTGCGGTTTTCTTCTCTTCCTTGGCATTACGACGCGTGCGGCGTGTGCGCTTGCCGGTGTCTTCTTCCGGCTTTTCGGTGGCAGCATCAAACATTTCGCGTGTGACCTGCGTCACATCCAATGCACCGGCATCCAGAAGCAAGTCGCAGACGTGTTCAATCACGGCGAACTGCTTTGCCAAACGCGGTACATCCGCTTCCTTCGGCAATTCACCCTGCACGACATAACGACCGAAGGAGTAATCCATCACGGGGCCTTCTGCCGTCATCGATGCCTTGTTCTTTGCCACGCTGTCTACCAAAGCTACGCGCGTTGCATTCTTGCGTGCATCCAGATCGTGAATGGTATTGACAACACGCGTCACGAACTGCGAGGGGGACTCCCCTTCCGGATAGGTCAGCGGCTTGGCCAGAAGCGCCTTTGCTGCATCGCACACTGCAATGTAAGTGCCCTCATCCTGTTCACGATTATCGCGATTGATTTTGGAGGGATAAGGTGTTTCATTATAATAACCGCGCAATTCCGACTCCGCGGAGTCACGGGCATCACGGGCTTCATTCATTGCACCAATCTGGCCCACCAGCAACACTGCGAATGCTATGATTAAGACCACGCATCCGCCGGCAATCGCACCGAAGATCATTTTCTGTTTGGGATCCATTCTCTTACCTCCGGTTACGACGCGTTGACTGGGTGGCCTTGGGGGCCTCAACGCCCTTCAGCTGAGCGGTGATGTCAAAGGATGTCATCCACTCCACGCTCTGATTAATCTTGCTGATCGGAATATCCTTCACGTCATCAGAGAAGATTTCCTGTTCGGCAAGCTGGCTTGCAATGGTTTCTGCCACTGTCTTGCCCTTCTTGACCAGACGCGGTTCCAGGTCCTTCCACACGGAAACCGAGAGATCCACGCCCTGCAGGACGCCTTCTGTGCGACGAGCCTTGAAGTTGGTAATCCACAAACCATCCGGGATCGCCTTATCAATGGCGACCATCATGCCCATCCACTGACCGCGACGCTTCAGGAGTGTCCGATAGGCTTCGGCGCGTTCTTCAGCGGCCTTTGCCTTACGATCCACCTTATCATACTTGTTCTTCTC
>JAFTHG010000250.1 GCA_017457555.1 Kiritimatiellia bacterium
CCGAAGCTGGCGTGATTGCGGTACGCAGCCGCGAAAAGGGAGATCTTGGTACGATGACCCTTGAAGCCTTTATCGAGATGCTTCGTCGCGAAACATCTGAAGAATAAGAAAACAACCCGTAACAGGAGAGATTCACTTGGCCTTCCCCCAAGACCGTCAGGAACAGAACGGACGTAAGACGAATAGCTTTGTCCGTACGAACTACAAAATCCGCGTGCCGGAAGTTCGCGTGGTAGATTCTACCGGCAAAATGCTCGGCATTATGCAAACGCGTAAAGCTCAAGCTCTCGCAGAAGCGCAGGGCTTAGACTTGGTTGAGATTACTCCGAATGCGCAGCCGCCAGTCTGTAAGTTGATGGACTACGGCAAATTCCGATATGAAGAAAGCCTGAAGCAGAAGCAAGCACGCAAGAATGCAAAGGCTACGCAAGTTAAGGAAATTAAATTCCACGCTGCAACGGATGTGGGAGATGTAACGCGTAAGGTCAAGGAAATCCTCGGCTTTATCGATCAGGGAAATAAAGTCAGGGTTTCGCTGATGTTCCGTGGGCGTGAAAATGCTCACCGTGAACTGGGGCAGGAAATGATTGACAATGTGATTGCCCTCTGCGGTGAAAAGGTTCAGGTGGAGCAAGTACCGAAATTGATGGGGCGTACACTGAGTTGTATGCTTGCCCCTAAGTCGGTGAAGGGCGGTAAGAAAGCCACCGCTTCAGAACCGCCAGCTGTGCCCCGTCAGGCGCCCGGATTGAGCCCGACACGTTCATAAGGCGATGAAGCCTCGCTTCGCAAGAGGCGAGGCTTCTTTTTTGAATGGTGAGCGTTGGTACGAGGGCTTGTTTGCTGACGTGTGATAAGATGATGACAATGGTGCGCCCATCGGTGTGGCTGGTGAGGGCGTGTTTTAAAGCGTTGCAAGGAGAATGGAGATGCACCTTGTTGTGATTGGTCCGGGGCGTATTGGCGAGGGTCTTTTGCCGGTATTGCAAACGAATAGCGAAACTGTTACAGTGCTGTCGCGGCGAGATTATGGGGATTTCTTAGCGGAGACTTTTGCTCCAGAGAAAGCGGTTGCCTCCTTAACAGCGTGTGATGCTGTGATTTATTGCGCAGGGCTGTTTGAATTGAATGCCGCCGAAGAGCGCATGTTGCAAGCCAATTGCAAGGCAATCACGCAGTTGGCGGATGCCATTCATGTACGATTTCCGAAAGCGCATCATATTACCTTTCTGGATGCCCGGTTTGACCGGCCGTTAGCTTCGCAGCCGTTTGCGATTCAATCCTACTTGAAATCAAAGCAGGCACTCGCAGTGTGGACGTTGACCGTGGCGAAACAATGGGGACTTGAAACGGGTGCGCGCGTGAATGCAATTGCGCCGGGCCCGGTGCTGCCGCCTCCGGATAAGGCACATTCAGAGAAAGCTGGTACGTGTTTGACTCCGCGTCCCTCGGTGAAAGATATTGTACAGGCGTTAACGTTTCTGCTTCAAACACCATCGGTTACGGGACAAATCCTTTATGTGGCCGCTGGTCAGCAACTGCTGTAGGTATGCGAAATTTGCCAACCGGATGAAATCGTTTTATGGCAAGAATGGTTGTCTGAGGATGGAATAAGCTCTTACTTATGGTTGAGGTGGAATGGTGTGCTGATTGATGCAAACAACGCATCCACCTCCCGCCGCAACAATAATATCTGTGGAGTTGGTTGGCGTGAGGATGTGCTCTTCAAAGTGGTAGGATTCGGCATTATGTTCAATATCCGGGCCATCAACAAGGGCGGTGGCAAGATAGTGACCTTTTGGCAGCAACCATGTCGGTATGGTAATTGTTCGAGCCTGGTCATTGTTGAGGACGGCAAAAACCCATGTATTTGCTTTGCTGCGCAGGACTGCGAGACACTTTTCGGGATGACTGTAGGGTAGTGCAACCGTTTCATCCCACAGGAGTGGAAGTGCGGTGATAAAGTGGGTGTATGCCGGTTCCTTCAGGTAGGCTGTAGGCGCATCACAAAGCATTTGAAGACCTGTATCGTACACCACAAACATCGCGGCTTGGTGGCAACGTGTGCCCATGCTCATCGGATGGGTGTAATTTTTCTGGAAATCGGCGCGATGTCGATTGGTCATTGCGCCCGGAGTGTAGTCCATTGGACCAGCAAGGAGACGGGCAAAGGCAAGTCGCACATCATTTTGTACGAAATTGACCTCATTTGTTGTCCATTTTGTATTTTCAAGCCCGAAAACGCCTTCATAGGTGAGGACGTTAGGATAGGTGCGTGAGAGTCCTGTAGGCTTATGAATACCATGGTAGGCGAGGACAAGGTGATATTTAGCTGCGATTGCAGCAGTGTCATAGAGTTGCTGGGCGATTGCCACATCGTCCCGGTCATAGAAATCAATTTTGAAACCGGCAATTCCCATGGAAGCGTAGTGATTAAAGATGATTTCCTGA
>JAFTHG010000251.1 GCA_017457555.1 Kiritimatiellia bacterium
ATCATCAATAAGGCCGAAGAAAAGCGCGTCCATTGTATGCTGTTAGAAAACTGCTGCTATGGCGAAAATGAGATGCTGGCCCTGAATCTGGTCCGCAATCAAATGCTTGGCACGTTAGTGCATGGCGAGGGTGCGTACATTCACGATTTACGCAGTTGGAACTTCCGCGAAAACTCGTATGAAGGGTTCTGGCGTTTGAAGTGGAATGCTCAGCACACAGGTAATCCTTACGCTACGCACGGTCTTGGCCCCATCTGCCAATATATGAGCATTGGCCGCGGTGATCAGATGCGCGTCCTGACGGCGATGAACTCAGGCGGTTTCGGCTTCAGCGAATATGTCAAGGCTCATCAGGCGGAATTGAATGCGCTTTCCGCAAAGTCCAACGGCGCCAAGTATGGCATGACCGATAAGGAAGCTCTGCGTGGTCCCTGGGCTCAGGGTGATATGTCAACCGCTATCATCAAGACCGAGATGGGACGCACCATCATGGTGCAACACGACACAACAAGTCCCCGCCCCTACACACGTCTGAATCTCATCAGTGGTACAAAGGGTATCTTGAAGGATTATCCCTTGCAGATTGCGCTTGACCAGAATTATCAAGCGCCACACTTAGGATGGGCCAATCAGGCGCAAATGACAGAGATTATGGCAAAATATCGTCATCCTCTGTGGCGTGAGTCCGGTGAGATTGCTAAGAAGATGGGTGGTCATGTCGGCATGGACTTCTTGATGGATTTGCGTTTGTGCTACTGTCTGCAGAATGGCTTACCGCTTGACATCAATGTCTATGAGTCCTGCCAGTGGTCGGTCATTGCAGAATTCACAGAAGAATCTGCAAAGAAGGATGGTGCGCCCGTTATTGTTCCAGACTTTACCCGTGGCGCATGGACGGAAATCACGCCGCTCGGCATTGAAACCGTCAAGATCAATTTGGATGCCGACAAGGCAAAAACAGACAAACAACTTAACGTTTAATTTCACATTTCATTCACACAACCCTTAGTAAGGAGTTCTATTATGTCCGACTGCACTTGCTGCACGCTCAAGTATACCCCGACCTTCGACCCTAACTTCAAGCCGGCTTTCCTCAAGCTCCGCAAGATTCGCGAAGCTGCCAAGGCTGACCCTGAAGCAGGTCTGATTGTTATCGCAATTGAACGCGACAACAATGCAATTAACCGTTATGAACTGCCCTATCCCAAGGCTGCACTGGAATGCAAGGGTTTCCCGAAGTTCGTTGAACGCCTCGTGAAGTTTATGCTCTGGTCTGCCGGTGGCTACAAAATCATGATTGATGCTCCTGAAGCCGTTGTAGCAAAGATTAAGGCTGACTACACGGAAGAGGGCGAGCGCGCCTTTGATTATGGTTTCTTCAAGACCGTTTATGGTCGCCCGATTGAAGTGGTGGCAATGCCCGCAGCTGAAATTCCTGCCGGCCACGACCTCGCCATCTCCCTCGGTGGCAACATGAATGGCAACCGTATCGGCTTCGACCTCGGTGGCTCTGACTTCAAGTTGACCGCAATGGTCAATGGCGAAAGCGTCTGGCAGAAGGAAGTGCCGTGGGATCCCTATAATGCCACCGATGCCGCTTATCACTATGACCACATCAAGGCAGGCTTTGAAGAAACCCTCTCGCACCTCCCCGGTGGCAAGGTAGATGCAATCGGTGGTTCTTCCGCTGGCGTAATCGTGGATAACGAACTCCGTCACGCAGGCCTCATCAAGGGCATCAAGGATCCTGAACAGTACCGTCAGGCTCAGCTCCTCTTCAAGCGCCTCAAGGCAGATTATGGCGTTCCGATGGAAGTGGCTAACGATGGTGACGTTTCCGCTCTCGTGGGTCGCCTCGCACTCGGCAAGAAGGGCATCAGTGGTCTCGCTATGGGCACCTCTGAAGCTGTCGGCTACATCGATAACTCCGAAAAGGGCGTGCTCACCGGCCGCATCTCCGAACTCGCTTTCGCTCCTGTAGACGTGAACTGCGAAGCCGCCGTTGACCCCTGGTCGGGCGATGCTGGTGTTGGTGCACTTTACTTCTCGCAACAGGCTGTTAACAAGCTCGGCCTCGCAGCAGGTTTCCCCTTCAAGGAAGAAACCCTCCCGCTGCGCCTGAAGGAAGTCCAGAAGGCTATGGAAGCAGACGATCCCACCGCTGTTAAGATCTACGAAGACATCGGTATCTATCTCGGCTACACCTTGCCGTGGTACGCTGAATTCTACGATTACACCTCCCTCATGCTCCTCGGCCGTGTATCTTCCGGTAAGGGCGGCGACCTCATCCTTGCCACCGCCAAGAAGGTGCTCACCGAAGAGTTCCCGGAATACAACATCGACATCTTTATGCCGGATGAACAGGTCCGCCGCCTCGGCCAGTCTGCCGCAGCAGCGTCCCTCCCCGAATGCTAAAGATTCTCGCTGCGCCGCAGTGCAAACTGCGGCGCTCATGCTTTAATCAACCCCTTACACGGAGTCCTTTATGCCCTCCCTTTACAACAAATACCTTCTCTTTATCGCTGGTCTCGGTGGCTTGCTTTATGGTATTGACGTCGGCGTTATCGCCGGTGCATTACCCTATTTGCAAGCAACAACAAACTACACAGCCGGCGAACTTTCCTCTGTCGTAGCAGCCGTTTTGCTCGGTTCGGTACTCTCCTCGCTCTTTGCAGGTTCGCTTGCAGAATGGATGGGTCGCAAGAATTTGATGATCGTTTCCGGCATCTGCTTTGTACTCTCTGTGCCGGTAATTTGCATCCCCACAGGCATTACCTGGTTGTTGCTCGGCCGCATCCTTCAAGGCGTTGCTGGTGGCTTGATCGGCGTGGTCGTGCCGCTCTACCTCGCAGAATGTCTGCCTTCGGACAAGC
>JAFTHG010000252.1 GCA_017457555.1 Kiritimatiellia bacterium
GCAAGGAGTGAAAGCGTTACCGAAATAAACGCAACCCTCGACAAATTCTCTGGGGCTTCACAAGCCCCCAAATGATAATACGCGACACGCTTCACGCCCATCACATAGCTACCTACCCCATCGCCTCTCAATCCGCGAAAGAGAAACCCACAAAAAGAGAAACATCCGACCGCCGCCGGATGTTTCTCCAATAAACTACAAGTGTCTTGCGTTTGCGATCAAGGACGTTCACGCCATCATTCAATCCGCCATCAAAGCCGACCTCAAAACAGTTAAACCCGACCTCAAAACAGTCAAACCCGACCGTGACAATTCCGGCACAACTTTTCCCCCTTAAATCCATTCTTTTCGCGGGCGTTTTTTTTATGTCTGGAAGTGCCGTTTTAAGATCATTGATTGTTTTAGAAGCAGAAAGACTTAATTTTGCAAAAGTTGCGCGCCCTCTATCTGCTGCTAAGCAGCTGGGGATAAAATTGCTGCGCCGCTCTAATTGAGTGGTCTGCTTTGTGGTTAAAATTCCTGCGCCGCTATTCATGCTTCAAGGTATTTGATTTCAGGCGGGGTGAGCTGTTGCGGTGGCGGCGTGTCGACGATTTCAGCAGAGAGTCGCTGGACGATCTTGTCGGCGGCGTCTTCGAGCATCTTGTAGATGTTGGCGATGGCGACGGGGCCTGCGCGTCTGACGACTGCCGGATCGGCCATCAACGTTTCAAGGTTGGCAAACGTCTTCGCTTGAAGTGATTGTATGCGTTTAAGTTGCGCTTTTTGCATGGCGCGTGAGGAATAGCTGCCGTTCTCCGATTCAATGATTCCGGCGACTGTTTGCCGCGAGATTTGACAGATTACGGCGATTTCTCGTTGCGAGAATCCGTATTCGTAAAAGAGCCGCGCCGCGACTCCATAGAGTTGCGGATTGGTGCTGCGCAGATTGGCGCCGGTGTTCGCGGGAAAGCGCTGGTCAATCTGCGCGTCAGTCATTTCGCTGACGGCGCAGCGCAGCGCGTCGATTTCGTCGAGATTAAATCCAGGGAGAAATCCTTGCGAAGCGTCCATAGTGCTACCCGTTGGCGTCGGAGAGATCCGCAGACACGTTAATGCCATTTTTGTAGGAGAACGAAGACAGCGTGATGTAGCCTCCATCAGCCAGCGCGTCAAATGCGTCACACAGTTTTAGACGGTTGAGCTGATGAAGGGCGCGCGTGACGTTGGTGTCAAAGACCGATTCAAAGAAGGCTTGATCGTCGGCGGTAAAATTGCCGCTCCGGGCACCGCCGTACCACCCATCAATGACGAAGAGCCCATTTTTAATGACCGGGAATGCGTGGAAGCTCTGCGAGCCGTAATCGTGCTCGGCGGTAATTGCGATTGTCAGTTTCATGATGTGAATTTCTCCTGGGAATTTTAATTCTCGCGTCAGCTGCTGAAGCCAGACACTGGAATGAGCGATTTTAATCATCTGTCTTTGCCGATATGGGCTTCAATGGCCATATCCGGTCCATCACCACTGCGCTGTCCATGCCTATTTCCTCTCTTTTTAGGGTTAAAAGATGTCACACCGCGCAGTTGATTCTTCCTGGCTGGCCATCCACTGTTCGAATGCGATCGGGCGAATTCGAATGCGGTTTCCCGAGCGGAAGTGTCGGAGCCCTTCCTTGCCGCCGGACTGCACGAAAAGCCTGCAAGCCGTGAGAATGGCGCCCTTATCAAAACGATAAGCAGCTGCGACTTGCGAGGCAGAGAGTGGGGCAGCTGCCAGAATTGCCGGGGCAATTCCCTCAAGCATCTCGGCCTTGGATTTAGTTCTGACTTTAGTCTTGGCCATAATTTGCCTCCTGCTGCGCCACATTGGCGCGTTCCTGGCAATACGTCCGAATGATCGACGTGAGCATGACGATATTGATGATCAAGGCACCAATGACGGCGACGATGACAAACCAAAAGGTGGCACGCCCGATGAAGCGCTCGAAACCTTCATACTTCTCGATCCACGCTTCCCATTCCCAATCTTCCATCTTACGCATGACTGCCTCCTTTGGGTTGTTTACACCTCTCAGCAAAAAATAAAGAAGGCTGCGAAGACGTTGCAGAAAGGTTGTTTACACCTCTTTGCAAAAAATAAAGAATGCCGTCCGCTCGATTTTGGTCATCGCCACATTTGATTGCGATGACCGGATCGAGTGCAATCGTCAAGAGTTCAGTTTTTTCTACGTTTGTCTTCATTTTGACTCCTCGTGTTGCGAATCCATTCAAGATCTGTGTCAGAAAGTGGACGTCCGTCCAATTCTTCATGAAGAATGAAGTTGATAAGCTGCGTAATTGTCATTTTGCGCTCGGCCGCAAGTGACCGTAGGCGCGCCATCAATTCCAATGGCACGCGCACAAAGGTAACCACCTTGTTAATGTCTGGCTGATTGGGCATCTCTCTCACCTTTCTGTGAATACCATACCAAAGGTTGTTTACACCTGTCAACGAAAAAAACTATAAAAAACTAAAGTAAACCACAAAACCCAGCGCCTATGATATACTACAAATATGAGAAAGTTTGTTACTCTTTTTCTTGTGGCAATATTAATTGCGACAGCGATTATCCTCTATATGGTTGATTATAGGCGCCGTAAGGCGCATGAAGCCACGCTTGATTCCTATGAAGTGCTCCTGGATGAAATGCTCGAAGATTCTTACGCTTCAGTGGCGCGAAGTCATATGCTACTTACAGCTTACCTTGTTAATCAAGAACGTAGTGAAAGAACCTACAATCGTTATCAAAAAATACTTTTAGAACATCCTGAATGGGTTGAAGGTGTCGTGTGTAATCCGCCAGATTCCTCAGAAAAACGTAAGCGACGTAAGGAATTGGCGGAATTGACGGCGCACATGTTAATCGTTCTCCGCGCTGAAATGACTCGACCTGTCAATCCCCGATTGGAAGAATTGATAAAGGCTGAATATGAGTTGGCCAATATGGGTGCCTGGGAATCATTAGAGAAAATGTGGAAGCGGTATGATTAAGTCTGCCCTGTTGATTGCTTTATTCCTTTTGCCGGCAATGCTTTTAGCAGCCAGCAGAGCTACCGGCGCAGAGCGCTCATCGCTCGTTAGTGTAGAGTTGTCCAGCGCCGCCGAAGTAATCTACGCAGCCATCCAACAGCGCACACCGATAACCTTTCGTTATAAGGGAGAAATACGCATCGTCCACCCTCACCGCATAGGGCGAAGCAAAACCGGCAACATCCTGTTGCGCGCCTGGGAAGTTCAGCGAGCCGGAGAAAGCGTTGGCCAATGGCGAATGTATACTTTAGATAAAATGGAGAATATTTATCCGATTACAGATAAAAACTTTGAAATTGCACCAAACTATAAATCGCCAGACAAATTGATACCAGATGTATTCTTTGAACTTCCCATTCACGATGAACGCGCAGCCGAATAACTGCGCGCTCACATCTCAAATTCTCCTTGTGTTACCAATCCATCACCTTTGAACACGCCCGACTGCTATCGGCATAATAGCGCACCACCGTAGTTATATTGTCGCCAGACACCTGAACAGCAGCCTCTGCGCCAAACTCCCGATAGATTCGGTCAATACACATCTTTCGCAACTCGTAAGCCCCTTTCTCATACTTCGGCCGCTGCCAACCAAGATTACGCATCCCCAAATTAATCCGGACGAAAATACTTGCGCAATCCTCGACCACCTTATCGCCCTTGCCACCAGCCCGCCGCAGACGTTGGTAAAGAACCTCCGACAGCGGCACATGAACCATGCGCCCGCTACTACTCGAAGTCTTACCCGGGCGATAAC
>JAFTHG010000027.1 GCA_017457555.1 Kiritimatiellia bacterium
AAAAACTTCCTCGTGACCATCACAGACCGCACCATCACAGGTATGGTGCACCGTGACCAGATGTGCGGCAAGTATCAGATTCCAGTGGCAGACCATGCGCTCACGGTGACGGGTTATCAGACGGTCACCGGTGAAGTGATGGCAACAGGTGAACGGACACCGATTGCGATTGTGGATGCGCCGGCATCGGGGCGTATGGCGGTGGGTGAGGCCATTCTGCAACTGGCTTCAGCACCGATCGGGCCGATTGGTACGATTAAACTCTCGGCCAACTGGATGGCGGCCTGCGGTGAAGAGGGCGAAGATGCGCGTCTGTTTGATACGGTTGAAACAGTCGGTATGGATGTGTGTCCGCGTCTGGGTGTTTGTATCCCGGTGGGTAAGGACTCGCTCTCGATGCGGACGGTTTGGACAGACTCCAAGGGTCAAGAACATAAGCAAGTGGGGCCGTTGTCCTTGATTGTGTCTTCTTTCGCCACGGTGACGGATGCGCGTAAGGACGTTACGCCTGATTTGAAACCCGGCTTCTCGCGCTTGATGCTCGTGGATTTGGGTAATGGTAAGGATCGTCTGGGAGCCTCGGCACTGGCACAGGTCTATAATCAGATCGGTGACACTGTGCCAGATATGGAAAGTGCTGAAGCGGTGCGTGCCTTCTATGACGCCATGCAGGAAATGGTAGCACAACAGTTGGTTGCCGCTTACCATGACCGCTCGGATGGTGGTGTGGCGGTGACTTTGGCTGAAATGGCGATGGCGGGAGGCCGCGGTATCGCCGTGAATCTCACCGGTAAGGATGCGCTCTCGGCACTCTATAATGAAGAACTGGGTGCAGTGTTGCAGGTCGCCGAAGAAAACGCTGCACAGGTTGAAGCGATTCTGGCGAAACATGGCGTGAATGCTGCGTGGATTGGTTTGGTTCAAGACGAACCCGTCTTGCAGATTACAGTCAATGATGAGCCGGCTTTGGATGAGACACTGGCTGCAGTCCGTACCGCATGGACGGAAACGACTTATCAGATGCAGGCCTTGCGTGACAATCCGGCTTGCGCTAAGATGGAATTTGAAGTGGCAGGTCTGACCGACGATCCCGGTATGAATTTCAAGGTGACCTATCCTTTGAATGAATCTGTCACACCCATAGCAGTCAAGCCTGCTCCGAAGATGGCAATCTTGCGTGAAGAGGGCGTCAATGGTCATATTGAAATGGCCGCAGCCTTTACTTTGGCCGGCTTTGAAGCAATTGACGTTCACATGACCGACCTTCTGGAAGGCCGTGTCACACTGGATGACTTCAAGGGCTTGGTGGCTTGTGGCGGCTTCTCGTATGGTGACGTTTTGGGCGCCGGATCGGGTTGGGCACGGAGCATTCTCTTCAATGCTGAACTGAAGGAAATGTTCCGCAAGTTCTTTGAACGTCCCGACACCTTTACTTTAGGCGTGTGCAATGGTTGTCAGATGGTATCACAGTTGAAGGATATCATCCCTGGCGCACAACACTGGCCGCGCTTCGTCCGGAATAATTCCGAACAGTTTGAAGGTCGCTTCTGCACGTTGGAAGTGATGGAATCTCCCAGCGTTCTTTTGAAAGGTATGGCGGGAAGCCGTCTGCCAATCGCCGTGGCGCATGGTGAAGGCCGCGTGGCCTTTGATTGTGAAGCCGATGCCGCAATGGCAACATCGGCTCTGCGTTTCGTGGATGGCAAGGGTAATCCCACTGAAACATATCCCTGGAACCCGAACGGTTCAAAGGGCGGTCTGTGCGGATTCACATCGGAAGATGGCCGTGCTACGATTTTGATGCCGCACCCGGAGCGCAGTTTCCGTTCGATTCAGCTCTCCTATGATGATGGCACTTTCGCCGGTGGTGAAGAAGGACCGTGGATGAAGTTGTTCAAGAACGCTTACGCCTTCGCAACACAGGCCGAATAAGAGCATCTTTTTTGCGTATCAAACCGTGCTTCAATAGGATGCTATTGGGCACGGTTTTGTTATGTGTGTCTTGAATAATGCAGGGGCGTTTTTTCAAAATCTAACTAAAAATTAACTGACATACAGACTGGAAGGTTTGTTATAATTTACGCAATTCTTCTTACTTTAAATAAGGATGTATACAGATGAAACGGTCGCGTGAAGAAGCGGATCAAATGCGTATGGCGATTATCCAGAAGGCGTTGGAATGTTTTGCAACGTATGGTTACGCATTGACTACGTTTAATCTGATTGCTAAAGATTTGAATATCACGAAGAGTGGCGTTATGTGGCATTTTAAGAGTAAAGAATGCCTTTTGGCCGCTGTGATCAAATGGATGCATGAGCAGTATACCCCTTTTAAGGGACTTGAAGAGGCAAACACGTTGGAAGAGTTGAAGGCGAGCTTCATGGAATGGGCGAAGATCGTCGAAACGTTTCCGGATCAGCGGAACTTCTTGCAGTTTATTTTGAGCCGTGTGGAATGGAGTGAAGACTTACGTGAAAAAGTGAGTAAACTTCTGGATAAAGCGTTAGTCATCAATCCCTTTTTGTCAGTTAAGGCATGTGTTGCCCGCCTGAAACAGTCTGGTGACATCAAATCACGACTCAGGAATGACCAGATTGCAACATTGCTGATGTTAACCTTTTTTGGAGTTTATCGTGAAGCGTTCTTACGTGATCAGAGAGATCCGATGGTAACGTTGGAGGCCGCTTTAAGTTTTATTATTGAAGGAATCAGGAGACAGGAAGTATGACAGAAGAAACAACAGAAAACACCAAAAAGAAGGGTGGATTCTCTATCGCGGGTATGATTGGCTCGCTGTTATTGATTGGTGCAGCCTTTATATTGGGTTGGACAGTTCAGCAGATTTATGCTCAGCACCAGAAGAGTCAGGAACAGGATGCTGAAACGGCCAAGCAGATGGCAATGGCGATGAATCGTCCCGTTTCGGTGGAAACCGTGAAGGCGCAGGCGCGCGACATGAACCCACCTCAAAGCTTTATGGGACACATTGAACCGATTGAAGCGGTTGCTTTGCGCGCACAGATTGATGGTACTATCGCAGAAGTTGCCTTCAAGGAAGGTTCGATGGTGAAGGAGGGAGATGTGCTCTTCCTGATTGATCCGCGCGTCTATGAAGCTCGTGTAAAGCAGGCGGAGGCTTCGCTTGCAAAGGCAACGGCTGCCAGTGAAAATGCAGATCGCTACTATGCACGTATCAGTAAGGTTGATAAGCGCTCTGTGACTGAAGCGGAAATTGATCAGGCATACGCCAATATGTTGGAAGCACGTGCAGCGATTGCACAGTGTGAAGCCGATTTGGCAAATGCCAAGATTAACCTCGGTTATACCCGGATTACGGCGCCCATCTCCGGACGTATCGGTCAGAGTTTGTTGAAGAAGGGTGACTATGTTTCTCCGGCAATGGGCACTCTGGCCCGTATCGTGCAGACGGATCCGGTGCGTGTGGTCTTCTCGGTTTCCGATAAGGATTGGTTGAAGGGTAAGCATGTGACGAAAGGCGCAGATATGGCAACGCGTCTGCGTGCACAGTTGCGTTTGGCAGATGGTTCTATCTATACTCACGAAGGTACGCCGGACTTCTTCAATAACGAAATGGATTCTGCAACAGCCTCGCTTTCAATCCGTTACAGTTTCCCGAACCCTGAGCAGGATTTGTTGGCAAATGCCTATGTGTCGGTGTTGTTGAGCGAACGCGTTCCGCAGTTGCGCTTGGCAATTCCTGCAAATGCCGTTTTGGCGAACGCCACTGGCGACTACGTCTTTGTAAATAAGGATGGCACCGCAGAACGCCGTATCGTAAAGATGGGTGAATTGCAGGCCGGTTATGTTGAAATCCTCGCAGGCTTGGAAGAGGGTGAAGAGGTGGTCACCGAAGGCGTGGTTAACGTCTCGGAAGGTTCCATCTTGAATGTGATTAACCCGGCAGTTCCTGCAGATGCTGAAACAGCAGCTGTAAAATAAGGAGCCCGCTATGGCGAATACAGAACGTTCGATGAGCCTCGAGGAAATCGAGGCAAATGAACGCGCAGTAATTGAGGCGGTAGTTAAAGATTTGCCGAATAAATCGATTCTCTCGCGTGTCTTTGTCAATCGTCCGCGTTTGGCGATTGTGATTGCAATTGTAATGACGTTGGTTGGGCTAATCGCCCTGAAGACGTTGCCGATTGAACAGTATCCTGAGGTGGCTCCGCCCACCGTGCAGGTGAGTTGCTCTTATCCCGGTGCAAATGCCGTGGACCTGGCAAACACTGTTGCAATTCCGATAGAGTCGGAAATCAATGGTGTGGAAGATATGCTCTACATGAGCTCGTCGTGTACGGACAGTGGTCGTTACTCACTGACGATTACCTTCGCCGTCGGTTCTGACCGTGATATGAATATGGTGCGTGTGCAGAACCGTGTGGCACGTGCTGAGCCTAAACTTCCGGTAGAAGTGACTAAACAAGGCGTGTCGGTGAGTTCGCGCTCTGACTCAATGCTTGGCTTCTTGTCTTTCCGTTCACCGAGTGGTCAACTCAATAAACTGCAGATTGCAGACTTCCTCTATTCCAATGTGCGTGACGCCCTGCTCCGTGTGAATGGCGTGGGTGGCGCAGATGTGCACGGTGCAAAAGTGGCGATGCGCATCTGGTTGGATCCGGAGCGTTTGGCCGCCCAATCAATGGATGCTCAAGAAGTGATTGCTGCGGTTGAATCACAGAACCGTCAGGCAGCATTGGGCTCGGTGGGTGCATCGCCTGTCGCAGATCCGCGCATCAAGAATGTTTACAGTATCGTAACCGATGGTCGTTTGAAATCCGTGAAGGAGTTTGAAGAGATTGTCGTGCGTACTGCAGAAGCTGGCGGCTTGGTCCGCTTGCGTGATATTGCCCGCGTGGAAGTGGGTGAACAGAGTTATTCAAATACCGGTTTCTTTGATGGTGCATCTTGTGTGTCAATGGGTTTGAACCAGACGCCGGGCACAAATGCAATTGAAGCCGTGGACGCTGTGAAGGCCGAGTTGGAACGTCTGAAGCCGACGTTCCCAGGCGACTTGGAATGTGTCTTTGCTTATGATGCTACGGAAGTGGTGCGCGTTTCCATTAAGGAAATCGTTTCAACCTTGATTGAAACCTTCGTACTCGTGGTGATTGTGTGCTTTGTCTTCCTGCAAGACTTCCGTGCGACGCTGGTGCCGCTCTGCGCTATTCCGGTGTCGTTGATGTGTACCTTTGCCGCGTTGAAACTCTTTGGGTTCTCGATTAACACCTTGACGCTCTTTGCATTGGTGCTGGCAATCGGTTCGGTCGTGGACGATGCTATCGTGGTGGTGGAACGTGTCCAATACCACATGGATAAGAGTAAACTTGATCGTAAGACGGCTACCTTGCTGACGATGTCGGAAGTGACGGGTGCTGTGATTGCAACGACGCTGGTGTTGTTGGCCATCTTTGTTCCAGTCGGCTTCATCTCGGGTATCACCGGCCGCATCTATTCGCAGTTCGCCGTAACGATGTCGGTGGCAATCTGCTTCTCTACGGTGAATGCATTGACGCTTTCTCCGGCTATCTGTTCAACCATTTTGGGCGTACCGAAGGAACATAAGGCCTTTTGGGATCCCTTTACGTGGTTCAATAAGGGCTTGGACTGGTTGAAACGCTACTATGCTTTAATCGCGAAATTCTTGGCCGCTCGGCGTTTGTTAACCTTCTTGATCTTTGCAGTGACAGTGGCACTGGCTTTGATCTGTCTTGAAAAGACGCCGACCTCCTTCCTGCCTGAAGAAGATCAGGGCGTGGTTTTCGTGGATATGTCGCTGCGTGAAGGTACCAACCGTGCCGTAACCGATAAATTTGTTCAACGCGTTGAAGCGGAAATTCGTCAAATCCCCGGTGTGAAGAGCGTGCTCTCCGTGGTGGGATGGGCAATGATTTCTGGTAATGCTGAAAACACGGGTATGTTCATTGTGGCCTTGGACACATGGGAAAAGCGTCCCGGCACCGACCAAACTGCTCGTGCAATTCTGAACCAGATCATGGAAATTACAGGCCGTTTCCATGAAGGTAAGTTCTTTGCTATGTTGCCTCCGGCAATTCAGGGTCTTGGTGTTACGGGTGGTATGAGTATTCAATTCCAGTCCCTGACGTCAACTGATCCGGAAGTGATTGAACGTAGTTTGCGTGGCTTCCTGGGAGCATTGAATCAGGCTCCGGAAATTGCAATGGCCTTCTCGCCCTATACCTCCGGTACGCCGCACATCGATCTCAAG
>JAFTHG010000028.1 GCA_017457555.1 Kiritimatiellia bacterium
CGGCATCACAAGCACCGGCATATGCCTCGGCCGATTGGTTGGAATCCATGGACGAATGTTCAGCAATCCCAACAACTTTGATTTTAGTGGCTCATAAACCTCTGGTGTGACAGCGTGAAACCTGGCATTGAAACATGGTTGGAAGGGGCCAATCCCTGCTGGAATGTCGGATTGCTCTCGCATCAGGCAGCCTTGTTAACGACGGGAGAAACGTCGGCACAGGCGATGTACCGCGTCTTTAGAAAACATTTTAGGGCATTATTTGGGCCAGAACATGGCTATTTTGGTGTGGCGGCGGCCGGCGAAAAGACCGTAGACCAACGGCACCCGCAGTGGGGCATTCCCGTCTATTCGCTCTATGGCGCACTACGTAAGCCATCGCCGGAGATGTTGGCAGGATTGGACATTTTGGTGGTGGACTTGCAAGATTTGGGCGTTCGGTGCTATACGTATCTGGCAACGCTTCTTTTGGCTTTGGAAGCTTGCGAGGCGTGTGGTGTGACGTGTGTGGTGTGCGACCGACCGGTTCCCTTTCACGGATTGGAAGATGGCCCCATTGCCGAACCGGAACATTTTTCCTTTGTTGCGCCCTGTGCATTGCCTCTGGTTCATGGACGGACGCATACGGAAGTGGCTGCGTGGCGTCATGCTGCGTGTGAACAGGCTCCGATGCGTGGTTATGATGCTCGATTCACCTTTGAACGCCCCTGTGATTTTCCGGAATTTCTGCCGTCAAGTCCGGCCATCCGCACATGGGAAACGGCACGCTTGTATCCGGCGTTAGTCTTTGCCGAAGCCTTGCCGCAATATGATATCGGGCGCAATACCGCGATGGCTTTCCGGATGTTGGGGGCACCTTGGATGCAGGGGGAAACCTTTGCAGAAGCGTTTAACCGTCTTGATGTGCCGGGCGTACGCGCTTTTGATTTTACGCAATCCGGTGCGAAGGGGGCTATCCGGCTTCACATTACGGAGCAGAAAGTGTATCGTCCGTGGCAGACAACGTGTGCACTGTTGCGTTTGTTGCAGGAACACTATGGGGATGAGCACCTTTTTGCACATCCGGAAGCACGTCCGGCATGGATGACCAAACTTTGTGGAACGATGGCTTGGATGGATCAATTGCCGGGGATGCGGTTGGCAGATCCGACAAAAAGCCGTGATGATTTACAGTGAGTGAACGCAGCGCCGGGATTCCAACGGGATAGAGTTGTGAAGCAGGCCCGGATGTGCTATCTTATAAGTAAGGATGCGATGGAGCGTTTAACCATGATGACAGCAGAATTGATTGATGGCAAGCAACTTGCCGCGACCATGCGTGAAGAGATTCGCCAGAAGGTGTTGACGTTAAAGGCTGAAACCGGGATTGTGCCTGGATTAGGCGTGGTGTTAGTGGGAGATGATCCGGCATCACGTTCCTATGTCACGGCCAAAGAACAGGCATTGGCAGCGGCAGGTATGTATTCTGAAGATATCCGTCTGCCGGCGACAACGACTCAGGCAGAATTATTAGCTGTTATTCAGCGTTTGAATGAAGCGCCGGAAGTGCATGGTATTTTGGTGCAGCTTCCCTTGCCAAAGGGCTTGGATGAAGCAGCGGTGATTCGTGCCATTGCACCTGAAAAAGATGTAGATGGATTTACACCGGTAAATGTTGGTCGGATGATGATTGGTGAACCCTGCTTCTTGCCCTGCACGCCACATGGTATTATTCAGATGTTACTGCGTTCAGGTGTTGAAACTGCAGGTGCCCATGCTGTTGTGATTGGGCGCAGTAATATCGTGGGGAAACCTGTTGCACAATTGTTAGCCCGTAAAGCTCCCGGTGGAAATGCAACGGTGACATTGTGTCATACTGGGACGAAGGATTTGGCTTCCTTTACGCGTCAGGCAGATATTTTGGTGGTTGCATCAGGTCGGCCGAATACAGTGACTGGCGACATGGTAAAGCCGGGAGCAGTAGTGATTGATGTGGGGGTCAATCGTGTGCCTTGCGAGGGCACAAAGACGGGTTACCGTTTGTGTGGTGACTGTGAGTTTGATTCGGTGGCGCAAGTGGCTTCCAAATTGACGCCGGTGCCGGGCGGCGTTGGGCCGATGACGATTACAATGTTGCTTGAAAATACCTATCAGGCGGCACTTCGTAGCGTTCAGGTGACAGCATGAACAGCGGTATTATTCGGTTAGGTCCGGAACCCTTTGCCCGTGACGCAAAAGGGCTGTTGGCGACGCGTATCGGGACTGTTTTTCTACGGACGCCGGGGTTGATTACGTTGCGTGGCATTCATGCGATGCAACGGATGGCGTTTATTGAAGAGTTGAACCGCCGTCGAGCAGAGAAGGGGATGCCGCCTCTGACAGATGCAGAGGTGGATGCGGAGATTGCCGAAAGTGTTGATTTGCTGTTTGATGAAAATTATGCGCTGATTCGTCCTGACCCGCGTA
>JAFTHG010000253.1 GCA_017457555.1 Kiritimatiellia bacterium
CAGGGTGAACGAGGGCTTCACGCGACCTCAACGAGGCCCTCGCGCAAGGTGGACGAGGCCCTCGTTGAGGTCAAAATAGTATTTTACCCCCAAAAAACGACCTTCAAACCGACCCACCAAGAGGCACTTTTTCGGCAACGAAGCCACTGTAGACGAGTTGATTTTGCCCCTTTTTCAGCATAAGTCACTGCAACACAAAGACTTAAGTGAATTTGTCAAACTTTACAAAATCGCCCATTTTTGGCCCAAAATGAACGGAAAGCGCGAATCCACAAGAAAAATTTTCAAATCGTGAAAAATCAAGACAAAAAGTGAAAAAAGTGACCTTGCTGCGTCAAGTTGCCAGTGACACGCGCGCTCACAAGGCTCACCTTTGGTGTCTGGTCGCGTGTGAAGCGAACGCTTAAACGCGAAGCGCTTAGTATGCCCGCCCCACTCCACTACGACAAGCCACAATGAAACGTAGACTCCAGCCCTGTAAGGAGCGGAAGATTGTAAACGGGGTGACACGAATGAAATGAGCGGCAGCCCCGGTCCAAACATCAAAAAGAATCATCCAGCCCAGAATGGGCGACAGAAGACTTCTCGTCCTTGAAATCCCTTTTATCCCTAAAATCCCTGCCCTCCCATGGAAAAGCGAAGGCACCAGCCCTGAAAGACGGCAGAAAGGCGGTGCACTTCAATTCTATTTGTTTCTGCCACCGCCCTATTGTCTGTTGAAATGGATGGCAAATCTGATAAAAAGGATGATAGGGTCACATTCATTTCTTGTGACATGCGTTATGGAGAACACAGGGATAAAATAACACATCAAAAAGACGTGCGTTTGAAGGTGAAAAGTCCTATAATATTAATGGTCTATTTACGGATTTAATTAACCCAAAATGGAAACCACCTATGAAGCGCATTTTGATGACAATAGGATTCGTTTGTTGTGCCGCATGGCTCTATGCTTTTCCCTCCGGTGAGGAACAGGCTGCGCGCCAAGCCCGCAGTGTTCATTTACAACACTTGGGTTGGGGAAAGCCCGCAAAGATTTTCTATTTGGAAGCCACAATGGAGCAGTCCTACCCTGGGACTTACTTCGCTACAATTGCCTTTGACGGTGGTTACTGCGGCATCCAGGAACTTCCGACAAAACATCGGATTGCGATTTTCTCTATTTGGGAACCCGGTAATCCGCTTGACCCAAAAGCCAATCCTAACAATGTTGAAGAAATCAAGCGCACCAAGACACTCTATCAGGGCGAAAACGTCCACATTCAACGCTTTGGCGGTGAAGGGACTGGCGGTAAGTCAATGATGTGGTTGAACTGGGAACACGGAAAGCCCGTCTATATGGCCATTTCTGTTGCTCCAGATGGTGAACATCATACCGCATTCACGTGTTGGATCTGGGATGTTCAGAAACAGGACTGGTTCCGTATGGCGACCTTCTCCACACTCTTTAATAAGGGCAAAGCCGAATTAACAGGCCCCTACTCCTTCGTTGAAGACTTTTTACGAAATGTTGAAAGCCGCAATCACGTTCGCTGTGGTTACACCAGTCCTCTCTGGGCATGGGATGGCACTCAGTGGTCAAGTTCAACCAAGGCTCGATTCACGGCAGATAACAACACGTTGACCACCATTGATGCCGGCTCCAAGGCGGGAGGTTTCTGGATGGCAACAGGTGGCTCCACGACCAATGTCACCACCAAACTTTGGAATATCATTCAACTTCAATCCGGCAACATACCGGATGATTCTGCAACACGACGCGCCAAGCTGGTGGAGGCCGTCAAGGCCGCAGAAACCGCAACTGCCACACCCTAATTCATCATGCGGATTGCCTTTATTGCAGATGTTCACGCCAATCTTCCGGCACTTGAGGCTGTGATTGCCGATGCCCGGACGCATGGGGCAACGCATCTGCTCTGTCTGGGCGATATTATCGGCTACGGGCCACAACCGATTGAAACGTTAGCACGCATTCGTGAAGTGGCCTCAGGAGTTCTGTTGGGTAACCATGATGCCGCAGCTGCGGAGATGTTGGACCTGCAACTCTTCAATCCTTTCGCAAAGGAAACCGCCGAGCGCGCAATTTTGGCCTTGGACGATGATGCCAAGGCCTATTTGCGGGGACTCCCCAATATGTTGGAGGTCAAAAACATCGCCTGTGCCCACAGTTGTTTTGACGCTCCGGAGACCTTTCGCTACTTGGAAACCAAAGAGGACGCGGCGCGAAGCTTGGATGCGATGCCCAACTTCACGCTTCTCGTTGTGGGACACACTCACGTCCCCTGTCTCTTCGTACGGGAAACACCAGAAGGACCTGTCCGGAAATTGCCTCCGGAAAGCACCCAGCTCCGCCAAGGGCACCGTTATGTTGTCAATCCCGGTAGTGTCGGCTTCCCTCGCACCGATGATCTCACGGCCGATTACCTGATTTATGACACACTGATGCGCCGCTTGATCTTCCGTTCCGTCGCATACGATTTGACACCCTACCGTCTGGCATTGGTCCGCAATGGCTATAATCCCCTGAATTATTGGTTCTTAAGTCCCTCCGCACGTAAACGTCAAACAGAATTAGCCTTGCGGAATCCTGCGCCGCAAGCACCCTCTCCCCTTGGTGACAGTTCACCCTTTAAGCCCGTCAAAAAGCCCTATTCCCGTAAACTTTTCTTTGCAATTTGCACGGCTCTTTTGGTGATTTTACTCTTACTCACCAGCACGGTCTTGACCCGACTGCATGCAACTGCTACCGAACCACCGCGCAATGAGCACTATAATCCCAACAATCTCTTGCCTCCGTTGCAAACATGGGTCTTACCACGCTATCCCTTTACTTTAGCCGAACCGCCCGAAAATGCGATTCAACTCACCCCAGTCTCAACCGAAGCTCAACATCATATCCTTCACTCCCAGTTGATTCGAGTTTTGAAAGATACGCGCAAATTACGGTTCTCCTTCCATACAGTAGCAGAAGCCAAACATCCCGGGTTACACACCGTTGTAGCAGAGTTCATTGACGCTAATGGGAATAGAAAGCGGGATCGCATTCACACTTATCGCACCACCGGATACCAATCGTATACCATCCGTGTACCACGGGAAGCGACCGCCTTGCGAATCCAATTTGACTTTGCCCTCAAAGCACCGCTCAAACTGCTCAACCCTGAATTAGAACCGATTCGCGAATGAACGTTGATCCCCAATCACGCCCACCGCACCTCTTTGAGATGGTGCTTGACGTTGCGGCAAGCGATTGCCAAACGTCTTTTCACATGGCGCTTCCTGCGCTCTTGCGTTGGCTTCAAGAGGCGGCTGGACGCCATGCTGAACAACTCGGCATCGGCATTCAAGCCTTGCAACAAAACAACCTGACGTGGATGTTGGGGCGACTCAGTCTCACGCTCATGCGAACGCCTGTCTGGGGTGAAACACTCCGTTTGACCACGTGGCCGAGTGGCATTCGGGGACGGTTGGTTGCCGAACGTCAGTTCATTCTGGAATCAACGTCTGGCGAATGCCTGCTCAAAGCCTCCAGTGAATGGCTCTGTGTCAATTTCGCTACAGGGCGACTTGCGCCTTTGCCGGAAAGTGTTAAGACGTTGGCAACGCCAACAACTCTCGCTTTTGCACTCTGCCGGGAAAAGTTTCCGACACTCTCACCAGACCTCACGCCTCTTCATGTTACCCCTCTCTCGGTACGCCGACAGGAGATTGACCCCAATCGTCACGTCAATAACGTCCATTATGCTGAATGGATGCAAGAAACGCTGCCGGAAGATACCTTCTTTCATCAGGAACCTCTTGCATTTGATATTGAGTATAAGCACGCAGCCAAGCTGGGCGATCAAGTCACATCACTCACCTACGCTCTTGATGATCACCGCTTTTACACC
>JAFTHG010000254.1 GCA_017457555.1 Kiritimatiellia bacterium
CCTACCATTTCCCGGAGAAGTTAATTCCGCTTGTTACGTTAAATGCATTGGCCGGGCGTCCTCTCCCCATTTACGGAAAGGGGGACAATATCCGCGACTGGCTCTTTGTAGAAGACCATGCACGGGCGTTGTGGCTGGTCTTGAACGAGGGCCTTTGCGGAGAAACATACAATGTCGGCGGTCATAACGAACGTACCAATCTCCAGGTGGTCCAGACGATTTGTTCTATTTTAGACCGTTTGCGTCCGCGCACTGATGGGAAATCATACGCCGAACAGATTACGTTCGTCCAGGACCGACCGGGACATGATGCGCGGTATGCGATTGATCCGACCAAAATCACCACTGAACTCGGTTGGGCGCCGCAGGAGTCTTTTGAAACAGGATTGGAGCGCACCATTCAGTGGTATTTGGACAATGAGGCCTGGTGGCAGCCGCTTCGAACTGCGGCTGAACAGCGTATCGGCACCTCGGTCTGATCCACTACCCGCCCAAGACGCCTTTCATACCATCCATAGCCGCTTCCCTTAAGATCCCTTTCTACGGGCAGTACTCTTCTGGATTCATTTTCCTTGCGTCAAATGACGTGGAAAGTTCATCCGAACGTCGTATGAACCGGGGGCGCATTTGCTATAATAGGACTGTATGCGTTATTTAACCCCTTGGCGCTCCCGCCTCTGCTTTCGAACCTGTGCGACTCTGCTCTTGCTCGGCTTGAGTGCGCTCGCCATTCTTTTTGCTTTTCCCGGGACGCACACCTTCCTTAAAACACCGCTGACCAATGGCATTTTGCTTCTCCTTTTAGGCGTGTTGCTCTTCACTACCGGGCGAGCTCTTATCAATCGGCGATGGTTAAGTGCGTTGTTTCATTGCGGTGCCGGACTTGTGATTATCGGCGGTGGCATCACTGCCGGTTATGCAAAGGATGGCCAAGTCCTCTTGACCGATTCTACTTACGCGCCACCGGAATACCGGCAATTCTTACTGGAAGGCGAACGCATTGCGCTTCATTCCTTTGACATTTTGACGTATGACAACGGGATGCCCAAGCAGTATGTCAGCCGACTTGTCTTTCCGGACGGTGTGCATGAGATTTCGGTGAATGCGCCCTTGCGTCGGAAGGGATGGACGTTTTACCAAATGTCTTACCAAACTCAAGAGGGGCCCTACGGGGAGCCCATCTTCAGCACAGTCTTGACTCTTCGCAAAGATCCGGGAGTCGGCTTCACTTTCTGTGGTTACGGCACATTAGTGCTTGCTGCAATTTTATTAGCCATCCGTGAGACGTGCCGGCTCCGTCCATCTGCCAAGGAGAGCATCGCATGACCTTAAAAACCGATTGTCTCGGATGGTTGCTCAATGCCGAAGTCCTGCTCTCGGCTCTGACGCTCTGGTTGCCAAAACCCAAGCGGCTCTGGGTGTGGCTCACCCTTTTACCGCTCTCGGCAACTACGATCATCCTTCGCTGGACCGCCGTTCAACATCCACCGATGCGGAATCTCTTTGAAGCATTCATGTGGTTGCCTCTCCTTTTGGTCTGCATGACACTGGTCAGTGCTTTGCGTGATAAACACGACACCTCGCGTCTGGATGCCGCTTTAGGTGTGATTATCGCTTTCCCTTTAGCCTTTGTCTTCAGTGCCGCAGAAGGGCAGTTACCCCCTGTATTGCAAAGTCCGCTCTTTGTGCCACACGTTTTGGGTTATATGATTGCCTATGTGTTGTTGGCCCGGTCCTTTATTCTGGAATGTTTTCATCAACCTGACGCTTCCCGTGAAAATGCAGCATGGGGCTTTGCTTTCATCTCTCTGGCACTGGCACTGGGATCCATCTGGGGCAATGAAGCATGGGGTGCCTACTGGCAGTGGGATCCCAAAGAGCAATGGTCGCTCGCCACATGGTTGATTTATGCGGCCTATTTTCATTTGCAACACAAGCGACGGTGGCGTGTCACCCTCTTGGGCGTGGGCGTTCTCTTTATCTTACTAACCGTCACGTGGATTAACCTCTCTAAACTTTTCTCAGGGATGCACAGTTATGCAGGAGCCTGATTTCTCAGAGCACCCGGCCGTACAGGCGATTGATGCTGCGATTGATGCCCTTACCTATCTGCGTGAGGGTGGCACCAAAATGATGCCGGTTTCACCAGATGTCTGGCAGCACTTTATTGCCGCGCCGGCCCCAACGCGTCCGCAATCCGTTTCACGTGCCAGTGCCCCGATGCCAACACTTCCTGCTCCCTCCCGGGCAGAACATGCAGCTGCCTCACAACAACACATCACACCCGAGGAGCAAACCGAAGCCCATCGCACCCTGACAGCACTCATTCAGCAATGTCAAAACTGCGCCTATGCCTCTGAAACACGCTTCATCGGACACGGCACCTGTTACCATCCCCGTATTCTTGTGGTTAATGGCGCATGCCTTGCCGGAGATACGCCAATGGCCATTGGCTCCCGATTGGAAGGGGATTCCGGCGAATTACTTTGGAAAATGTTTGCTGCCATCGGCATTTCAAAGGATGACGTCTACATCACCTCACCGCTCAAATGTCCCGTCACAGGGCGTCCGGATCCCAAATGTCTTCAGGCATGTGCCATCCATTTACAAAAGGAAATCCATCTGGTACATCCCGATGTGATTGTGATGCTTGGCGATATTGCAGCAAAGGCCGTAATGTCAAACAGCATTGCCGCGACAGAAAAGGTGGGTGTATGGCATCTCTCCGCCGATGATATTCCGGCGATTAAATTGTATCATCCGATGCGCATTTTACTCCTCAATGACCAACTTGCCCGTCCCTTAAAGCAAGAGAATTGGGAAGCCTTAAAGCGGTTACAGATGCACCTGCAATCCTCCGACACACCACACGCTTAAAGTAAACCGTTATGTCTAAATTTATTATCAAAGGTGGCAATAAAATCTCCGGAACGCACCACGTTCCCGGCAATAAAAACGCCGCATTGCCGATGTTGGCCGCAACCTTACTTGCTGATTCTCCTGTAACACTGGAAAATATCCCTGATATCGTTGATGTGCATCAAATGATAGAGGGACTCAAAGCTTTAGGAGCCAATGTAACAGGTTCGCCGGCAGAACATTGTGTCACCATTGATGCCACACACATCAAACTCCCGGCGTCTGTTCCTGCTAAGATTTGTACCACTATCCGCACGTCATTCCTTTTTGCAGGTCCCTGCTTAGCCCGTTGCGGAAAAATTTCCCTTGGCGGTGCGCCCGGCGGCGACAGCATTGGGCGCCGTCGTTTAGATACTCACGTGAATGGTTTTCGCGAAATGGGGGTTTCCACCACCTTCAACCGTTCGGGCTCCATCATGCTTAAGTGCAAAAACGAACGTCTGCATGGCGCACACTTTGTCCTTGATGAAACCTCGGTAATGGCCACCGAAAATCTGGTGATGGCCGCAGTTCTGGCAGAAGGGACGACTACGCTTTACAATGTTGCCTGCGAACCCCATGTCCAGAATCTCTGCAATATGCTGTCAAATATGGGGGCACAGATTGAAGGTATCAGCACCAATCGCCTCATCATCCATGGCGTCCCCCATCTCTCAGGTGGCACTTTCCGCGTCGGTGGCGATGCGATTGAAGCAGCGAGTTACATCGTTGCGGCACTCGTCACCAAAGGTTCGCTCACTCTGAAAGGTGTTGAAAAGGAAGAAATGGATATTCTTCTGCCGGCCTTCCGTAAGTTTGGCGTGAGATGGACGGTTGATGCGGCTTCACGTACACTACATCTTCCCGGTGACCAAAAGTTGGCAACGGCCTATGACCTCGGCAAAGCAATTCCCAAAATTGAAGATGGTCCCTGGCCGATGACGCCTTCTGATTTACTCAGTGTGCTCATTGTCTTAGCCACCCAGACCCGGGGCACCGAGCTCTTCTTTGAAAAGATGTTTGAGAGCCGTCTTTACTTCGTTGATCACCTGATTGGCATGGGGGCACGTATCGTACAATGTGATCCCCATCGCGCAGTTGTCACAGGGCCTACCCATCTGCATGGCAGCACGGTTTCCAGTCCGGATATCCGCGCAGGCATAGCCCTTATTATTGCGGCACTCTGTGCAAAGGGTGAGACCATTATTCACAATGCCGAATCCATTGACCGTGGCTATGAACGGGTTGAAGAGAACCTCAAGGCGTTAGGCGCCCGAATTGTGCGAAAACCATAATCACCGTATGAGACGCTCCCTCTCCCAACTCCTTACGATTGCCCGATTTTCCGCACTGGAACACCTCGGCGCTCCGGTCATTCTATTGCTCACCTTGGCTGCTTCTGTTGGAACGTTACTACTTCCCCTCTTCCAATTCCAACGGTTCTCTGAAGATGGACGGTTGGCACGAGATTGCGGATTGGCCACCGCCTTTCTCTTTGGAATCTTTTTAGCCATAGGCTGTGCCTCAAAAATCTATCGCACACTCACCGATGGCACAGCAGCGATCGCCCTCACCAAACCGCTCACACGCGGCACTTGGTTTTGCGGACAGGTCTGTGGGGCGGCACTAGTGCTTCTATGGTTTTTAGTCACAATGGGAGCCGCAGTGCTTACCGCGGAAGCCTGCTCGCCACAATATCACACCACTGGTGCCTACGCAGATGTCCACACCATTCTACTGGCACTTCTCTTTCCTGTGGGGGCACTCTTCATTGGAGCGATCAACAACCGATTCTTTAATGGACGCTTTACCCTCACCGCCACGCTTTGCCTCCCCATTTTACTCTGGGTTACCCCACTCTTTCCCCAACACCTTCATCCCGGCGTGCTGACACTTCTGCCCCCCATCGCCCTCTTTTTGATTCAAACATTACTTTTCGCTGCCGCACTTGCGACACGTTTCTCGCCCGGAATCTTCACCTGTATCACCCTGCTCTCTGTTTTTCTGACGCTTGGTTTCTGCCACGGTTCAGCCTATTTACCTTTAGATCTGCTCGCCCATGGTGGAGCCGTTCCTTTTCAAACGCTTGCACTTCTCGTACCACAAACGCTTGCCTGTGTCGCACTCTTTGGCTGGGCCGGCATCCATAGTCTCCGTCAAAAGGAGTCTGTCTAATGAACGATACGATTTTATCTCTTTCGGATGTCAGTAAAACCTTTCGTGATTTCTGGGGGCGCCCCACGGTCAAAGCAGTCACATCACTTTCATGCTCCGTACAACGTGGCGAAGTCTTCGGTTTGCTTGGCCCCAATGGTTCCGGGAAAAGCACCACCATTCGGATGCTCCTCGGCTTACTCAAAGCCGATTCCGGAGCGATATCTGTCTTTGGTCACACGCCCGATTCGCCCAAGGCGCGCCAAGCCATTGGTTATCTCCCTGAAATCACCTACTTGCACCCCTTCTTAACCCCACGCGAAACATTACGCTATTATGGGCGCCTCTCCGGAATCCCCTCGGCAACATTAGAAGGCCGTATTGATGATTTGCTCAATCTTGTTGGGCTCAAACACGCTGCCAATCGCCGGGTCGGTGCCTTTTCAAAAGGAATGACACGCCGCGTTGGTTTAGCGCAGGCTCTCTTGAATGCACCACAACTACTCATCTTAGACGAACCCACCTCCGGACTGGATCCCGTCGGAACGCGTGAAGTCAAAGACTTGATTCTGGCGCTGAAACAACGCGGCATTGCGGTCTTAATGAGCTCCCATCTTCTGGGAGATGTTCAGGCTTGCGCTGATCGTGTGCTGATTTTAGAACGTGGTATAACGCGTGCACAGGGCGACATTCATACGCTGAAAGGCACCCTTGAAGACTTCTTCCTGAAAGCAATCTCTACCGAAGATCAAGAACATCCGCTTGATGCAGCTGGCGGTTTGGCGTGGTTAGGACACCAGCACGTATGAAAACACTGTTCGGTGAAATTATCTTAGGATGGTACCGTGCTACACGAGGACCGCTTATGGCGGCACTTCTCATTGCAGCCGTGCTCACATTAGTCTTCTTGCCCGGCAAAAGCGATCCAGAACTCATTTACACCGGTTATGGATGGGGACTCTATTGGGGGCTTCTCTTAGCCACCTCATTATGGTGTGGTGGCACCGCTTACGCCTTAGACCGCGAACGGCATCGACTCACCCTCACCTTTTCCAAGCCCATTCATCGGCTGACCCTCTGGTGGGGACGCTGGTTTTCTGTTTGGATTCCCTTTTGTTTTGCCATCGTCATTGCCTGTGGCCTTACCCTTTTTCGTGCGCTTCCGGAAGGTCGTTCCGTTCAAAAGCCTCACTTACCCGACCTCACACAAGCAGCAATAGAAGAGCTTGCACGCTTGCGTTCGCTCGGCCGTGTTCCGACTGGCATCTCTGAAATACGGCTTTTACGTGATGTCTACCATGATCTGGAAACGCGTTATACCGAATTACGCCCCGCCACACCTCAAACCTATCGCTTTACCCTGCCAGAAACACTTCCCCACGATGCCTCTGCAACATTCCGGCTCTCCGGTGCGCCCTTCCTTGGTGCCAAAGAGGCTCTCGACCTTGCCATTGATGTATCATGCGACAATCTCACTCCCATCCGCATTAAACCTGAAATGCTTTCCGACTCCGGATTTTCAATTACGCTGCCGCAAACGCATCTCATCCCCGGCAAAACGCTCTCCTTAACCTTACACCGTTTAGACCATTATGATGCGGCCAGTGTTATTTTCAGAGTCTATCACGATCTTGATTTGCTCCTGCCCGGCATTTATCCATGGCAGAACTTAATTTATTTTGCACTTATGGTGATGCTGACGGTGGGATTGACGACTGCGTTAGGCATCGCTTTAGGTTGTTCATTTTCCCTTCCTGTAACGCTCTTCACAGGCGTTTTAGCATTCCTTGCGTGTTCCATCTCCATTTTTTCACCAACGGTTTCTTCTATCGATAGCGCCGCCTCACTTTGGGCACTTATTGCGACAGTGATTTCGGAATCTCTGGCAAATCCCTTTTCTGATCTGGCAAAACTGAATCCACTCCACCGTTTAATTGCCGGTGAAGCACTTTCAATTACGCTTATGTTGAAGTGTTGTTTAAGCCTCTTTGTGCCGGCTCTATTGCTCTGTTCGCTCTGTGCGTTACTCTCATCCGTGAAGGATGAAGATCATTAATCAGCGCATTTCATTGGGAATCACACGAATCAATGCCGCCCCATTATCGGCAATCGGCAATCGCACACGTGTATCCCATGGCAAGCCATAATCCCACTGCGCAAGCAATCCGTCCGCTTCGGTGTGAATATCTGCTGTTTGGAAAGGCTTTTCAGGCGGTAATGTATCAATCACATCTTCCAATCGGAAGGTCAAAACAGCGGGTTTACCGCATGGCAATACAAACGCCCCTAACGTGTAACTGCCATCTGTTTCCTGAAACCCAAACTGCAAAAACCACCCCGGTTCCCCACGAACACACCACCGTTTCTCCACAGGCAACCGCATCATACGCAATAACGCAGCAAAGGTTGCCTGATAACAAACACTCATCTTCTGTCCCGTGAGTTCCCAATCCGCTCCGGGTGCCAATGGGATTTGACGGAATGCCGCAAACAACACCGCAGATGGCGTTTCCAAAGCACGTCCCTTTACCTCTGCCAAAGGATCTTCGGGAGAGGTCAGTAAATGTGCTGGAAAATCCACGCGGCGTTCGGCAACAGTGCCATTCGTGCGCCAATAACGCAACACGGTTTGTCCATTCACATCAAAATAGAGATTGACCGGGAACACGCCTTCGTCCCATTCAAGCTACCGTGACGCTTAAAGCGAGAGATTGGCAAAGGGATTATTGCCCACTGCAGCATTCTTCGCATTGTTAGCACGAATCCACACCTGCGGGTCTTCTGTCTCAACTGCCGGTTTTTCTTCCGCCTTTTTAGCAGCAGGAGCGACTTCTGCGACAACAGGACGTAATGCAATCTTGTGGTTATCAAGATCGATTTTATCAATCTTTACCTCAAGCATTTGTCCCTCTTCCACAACTTCATGAGCCGAAACGATGCGATTATTCTTTGCCAACGCAGCCAAACGGCCATTGGAAAGTAAGCCATCTACGCCAGGAATCAACTGAGCAAAGGCACCAAAGGTAGCAATACGGACAATCTTGGCGTTTACCACATCGCCTTCACAATACTGTGCGACAAAGGCATCCCACGGATTCTGACGCAACGCACGCAACGACAACGAGATGCGTTCGGTGACAACATCCACGCTGAGCACCAAGACTTCCACGGAGTCACCCGTACGCACCAGATTCTCAGCCTTGGCATTCTGTTCCCAGGAGAGTTCACGATTCGGAATCAATCCCTCAGCGCCGCCCAAATCAACAAAGACGCCGAAATCCATAATACGTGTCACAACGCCATCACGGGTCTGCCCCTCTTCAAGTTCGGCAAAGAGCGCTGTGCGCTTTTCTGCACGTTCTTTTTCCAGCAACGTACGGCGGGAAACCAGAACATTCAAACCACGTTCATCTTCGCTATATTCCGTAATCAGAAATGTCTGACGCGTTCCAACCACTTCCGAGGGTTCAGTGCGATAAAGACCGATTTGCGAATAAGGGCAGAAAGCGCGCTGACCTGCAACGTCAATTTCGTAACCACCCTTCACCTCTGCTTTAACCAGACCGTCAATCGGAGTTTTGGCCTCATACGCCTGTTGCAACACGGCATTGCCACGTCCTACCGCCTTATTGCGCGCTGTGAACATCATATTACCCTGACGCATCCCGACAAACCAGACTTTCAGGCGTTCACCTTCTTGTGCGCGTAAGGTGCCATCATCCAAAATAAACTCTTCCTTACTGACAATGCCCTCGTCCTTGGCTCCCACATCCAAAACCACATAATTGCCTTTGGTTGAGACGACACGCGCCATCACCTCTTCACCGGGATTAAAGCCTTTGCGATAATTCAAACCGCCAGCGGCGAGTAATGCTGCAAAATCTGCTTTTGTATTTGCCATACGAAAATCTTCCTTTCACGTAAAACGCGCGGTATTTTATCATAAATTATTGCGCGGCAACCGCAGCACCGTTTCCCGTTGTGTCCTTTTATAAACGGTTATGCTGGAGATTGCCGCGCAGCGTTGCTACTCGGGCGGATCAGTCAAGCACTTTGGCCGCCGCCTCTGCTGCCATTTCAACAAAGGGAATCTTATTGGTGGGGTGGACGTTATTCTTTTCGCCCAAGCCCGCACTGAAGGTATCCAAATAAATTGCTCCTGTCTGCTGACAAGCCTTCTGTTGAGCTGTGCGATAGGGTTCCCACGGACGATTCATTACCGGAAGCCCCACCATCAGAAAGGGTGTTTCCTTTGACGGACGCAGGGTGTCAATCACCGCAAGCAACGTTTCCAACATATAATCATCTGCCAGAGGCTTATCCGGAGCAACATTCACCGTTGCATTCGATTCGCCCTGATACCACAAGATGCCCGTGAGCGGCAGATGACGAATCTTGGCAATACCATCGCGATAGAGTTTATTCAGTGCCCACCAGTGCGCTTCGGTCTTATTATTCTTCCGCTTCGGATATTCCCGAGCACACCATTTGCAGGGGAAATCCTCATTCTCGTGAATCTGCTTACGATTCGTTACAATCTTCAAGAGATTCGGATAGAGCGGTTTCCCGTCACGATTAATGGCAGCCATTACCTCTTCACTTAAGAAAGCTTCGGTTGGAGCACCACCGGCTGCAACATAAAGTAACGCAATCGGTTTACCGCTTGCCTTTGCACGACGGATGGCGAAGGAGACGCCCATTGCGCTCCATTCCTTTGCATTCTGCGGCGTAATCTTATGCCATTTTCTTGTCATGAAATCCCATAACCGGATATCATAATTAGCCGTTTCGGCTGCTTCCTGATTTGCTTGAGCGCACCACCCCAGTTTCCAGAACATATTGGATTGCCCAGCACACAACCACACTTCGGCCGTTTCAGCAATATCTTCCGGCAATGCAACGGGCTTTTCAGGCGATGTTGTCAGGGCTTTATAAACGGTCTCAGCAATAATTTTTGCGCCTTCAGCAGACGGATGAATCTTATCCGGGAATGCCGTTGTCAAATACGGGCGCAAGGGTTCTTGCATATCAATCAGTTGTGCATGCGCTGTGGCAGCCACTTTCGCCAATTCCGGCTGCATTAAGAACGGCTCTGGCGAACGGTAGAAATTCTGTCCGGGTGCAAGCGGTGCCAACTTCCCCCAGATATACAGTTTCGGCTTCGTAGGCAACGCCTGATAATCGGCCAGCAGCAGCAAATAGTCTTCGGCAAAGGCTCCCGGACGAACGCGCTCCCGTTTCAGAAATTCGCCATTGTCGTTAATCCCCAAGTTACAGATCACAATATCGGGCTGCCATGCCAAAGCCGCCTGATGTTCAGCCATGTAACGATACCCGCGGCGTTCACGTCCGCGCCACGAGTGCAGATAAATGCCACGCCCCGGATTACCAAAGTTCCGCACTTCATACTCTGCACCAAGCAACTGCTGGAGTTGCGATGGATAGGACTCCGCATCCCGATTTTTCAATCCTGTACCATACGTAATGGAGTCGCCGATACACGCCACCTTGAGTGGCGCAGCAAGGATCGACGCAGATATAAAAAGACCTGAAAGTAACGTTAAACATTTCATTGTCTGCACCCTTTCAATGAAAAATCCGCCGCTTAACGCAGGCGGATTGCTTCTTTTAATTTATCGTTCTTGTTGATAACTTCATCCAAATCAGCTTTCATCCCATTTAAGCGGGCAGTGTCAGCCGTTGCCGGATCAAGCAGATTCTGTGTTGAACGGCGGATAAATTCCTCTTCAAGCGACCAGAATACGTTGCGCACATAGTATTCCGGTGTTGCGCGATGGAGAACCGTGATCTCTCCAGATGTCGCAATATTCATACGCGGTTTTGCCAAGGGTAGATAGGCTCCCAGCATTACCGTCGGGAAGACATTCCCTGTCGGTGAATCTTCAATGCGTAAGAACAGGCGGTCCACATGGTCACGTGACCAACGCACCAACTTGAAGTGACGCTGCAGATAGGGTTGATTGGCAAAAAGCTGTACACCTTCAGAAATCAAGCTACCCGGCACAATTTCCAACACCTTGACTTCGGTTTCATAGCGCATATCGCGCACAATCACGCCAAAGGTCACAAAGTACTTTCCCTCTCCGGAAACATCGGCAGCCTTTGCCAAATCCACCCGGAACGTACGCTCCTCCCCGGGTTTCAATTGAAGCGGACGTGGTAAACAGCCACCGGGGTCCAACGAGAGTGGTCGTTTAAGGGAATCGCCCACACGCGACACCTCCAACACACCTGCGGGAAGGCTCCCCTTACCCAATGTCAGCGTGCCGGAGGTATTGTTACGCACCCAAAGGCGAACCGGGATCTCCTCGCCAATCACGTAACTCAACGTGTCAAAGGCCATCCCTACCGAAACAGGTCGAAGGCGTTGCTGTGCAGCAGCCCACCGGAATGGAACTGCCACACAGAGAACGACTGCCAGGACGGCAAACCAACGCATCTTACGCTTCCTCTTTTGGACGGGAGAAGTGCGTCAGGCCTGTGGTTTCACGCTGGTTCGGGAAGACGAGCGAGAGCGCCCAAGCGATCAACACGCAGACCACCAGACCGATACCACCATAGACGAATGGGTGCGGCTTGATGACCGAGAGTGCGCTGCCTGCCGGAATTAAGTCAAGACCATAGCAGACGAAGTAGTTGGCCAAAAGACCGATCACCGCCGGGATACCACCCACGCGAGGCATAAAGATACCCATAAAGAAGAGTGCTGTCAAACCTGCGGTGAGCATTGCAATGAACTTCTGGAATTCATCGAAGAGCGAGCGCGTCGGCAGTTGCGCCAGCGTTAATGCAGCGCCCACGCCCAAGATACCAATCACAATCACGCAGATGCGACCGCATTTCACCTGTTGCGGACCTGTCAAAGAGGGCTTGAAGCGCAGCACGAAGTCGGTTGTAATCGCCGTTGACGCCGAGGTCAGATTGGCCGACAAGGTTGAAATCGTCGCAGCAAAGATGGCGGCAATCACCAGACCGGCCACGACAGGATGCAATTCAATCGCCATAAAGATGGGGAAGACCGAGTCACTCTTCGGCATGGTGACGTCCATCAAGCCGGGATTGCTGAAATAGTGCGTGTACAGTCCCGTACCAATTGCATAGAAGATGATCGAAGCAATCACCGAGAGCACACCATTAAACCAAATTGAGCTGGCGGCTTTCTTTTCGTTCGTGCAAGCGATGTAACGCTGCACCACACACTGGTCAGAGGTGTAACTGGAGAGGTTACTCACCACCCCCTGAATCACAACGACCCAGAAAACGGGTTCCTTCAGGAGGAAACGGAAGTCCAACAAGCGCAACTTGTCGTGTTCCTGTGCGATATCCACAAAGCCTGTGAAACCGCCATTAGTATTCACAATCAAGAGGACCAACACGGTCACGGCACCGCCGAGCAACACGATACCCTGCACAAAGTCACTCCAGATCACAGCATCCAAACCGCCCACGCAGCAGTAGAGAATCGTTGCCACACCGCAGATGAGAATGCAGTTTTCCACACCGATACCGGTCACAGCGTCCAGGGCCAAAGCCGGGAGCAACGTCACCACCGCCACACGGCAGACCATGAAGATGTTGAACACGGCCGAACCAAAGAGACGGATGGAGAGGTTAAAGCGTTTTTCCAGATATTCATAAGCACTGGTGATATTCAGACGGCAGAAGAAAGGCAGATAGAAGTAAATCGCGATTGGAGCCATTGCCAGAATGCACAGCACCATCGGGAAGTAACGCCAGTCGCCGATATACGTCATCGTCGGGATAGAAATGAAGGTAATTGAACTGAGCATCGTAGCAAAGATACTCATGCCTGCAACAAACCACGGAATGCTCTTACCGCCACGGAAGTAACTGTCTGCCGTCTTCTGGCGCAACACAAAAATCATTGCCATGCCGACCATAGCGAGGAAGTAGACGCCAATCACGACCCAGCTCAACCAGGAGAAGGCCCATCCCTGACGGGTAAAGCTCACGACATGCGTAGCAGCGGTGCGCTTGGCGGGCTTGATTTCTCCACCGGCAATCACCAATTTCGGCATTACTTTACCTTCTGCCGGCAAAACCACCGTCGCCGCACCGCAACGGGGCAACACGTCTTCAGGAAGTTCGCCATATTCAGCCCACTTGCCCGTCACCGTATGATAGGCCCAAACAGTGCGATTCCAGCTGAACGCCTTGGGTTCAGCAGCGAGCATCTGCTGCCACAATTCAGGCTTCATACGGTTAGCGGCATCCCAAAGCTGACCAGTGTAACCACCCACCAGGAGCAGATGCTGGTCACCAATCGCGGTAAATGTGGCACCAATCGTAGAAACGGGGGCCTCTTCAAGAGCCTTCCATGCCCATGTACCGTCGAAGGTCTTCGTGTAACCCCAGCCCTTTTTATCGGCCATCGGCTTGCCATCTTCTGCGAGGATGGAGCCACCATACACCACAAGGATGAGCGATTTCTGGTCACCATTCTGCACTGCTGCCACGGCCTGTTCACGTGCAGGACCGGGCAGAGCTTCCAATTCGCCCCACGTCCACACGCCATCCTTGCGCGTCAGCGTGAAGATACGATTGGTCAATTCACCATTCAAGCGACCGCAAGCGAAGACTGCGCCATTTTCCCACGCCGCAACAGCGGTCATTGAGAGTGTCCCATGCGGGAAATCCGGCAAGGCTTCCTGTGTGCCATCAGCTTTCAGCAAAAAGGCCTTTGCAGAAGCACCCTGAGCCGTCACGCCACCCACACAAATCAAACGCCAATCCGGAGAAACACTTGTGCCCAAGTTAACCGCCACGGCAGCACCTTCGGCGATGCCTTCCGGAAGTGTCCCGACCTGTTGCCACACATTGGCCACGGGATCATACGTGGCGATTGTCGATGAATACGCCTTCGTTCCTTCATAAGTCGAGCCACCGGCTACGATCATCGTCTTGCCTAACAAACCGGCAAAGGGACGTGCCACCGCACTCGGTGCATCCGGCGTTGCTTTCCAATCCATCTTCAATGGAGCGGCACTTAAAATCGAGGCTACACAGAGGGCAGCCACAGCGATCATGCGTTTGATTCCCATAAGGAACTCCTCAGGTTAAGAATTGCCTTCGCCAATACGTGCGAAGAGATTGCAAAACATTACTTCTAATAGAATAACATAAGCCCTCCTTCAGGACAAGCAGAAGTCATCCTGAAAGTGTAGAAAATTGCACACTTTTCCTATCCCGAAGCCCTTTTTTACCATGTAGAAAAGCAAATGCGTCTACAAAACACTGCACGCTTGCCCGAGAGGTTGAGCAAGCGTGCACTGTTTTTGCGCCTTGAAACTCAGGGTTGTGACGGCACAATGAACTTATAAAAAGCGGCTTTTGCGTTGGTTTTCGGCACCTTAACACGCACTTGTCCCTTAGCGGAATCCACTTCTAATGTGGCGCCTTCCAGTGCCATAGCGGCCCATACATCAAGCGTTTCTGCCGTCTGGAGCGAAATTGCGATCTCAATGCTGTCACCTTTCGCCTCAATCACCGGCGCACCGAAAGCCCTCTCCTTCATATCATCTGCCGTAAAGACATCCTCCGCTGCCAACAGTTCTGCTTTTGCCTCTTTGCGGCTTGCTGTGGCATAGCGCAACCAGATAAAAAGCAGTACTAAACATATAGGGAATGTGGTTAGTTATGGGTGGAGTCTATGGGGCGGTTAAGCGTTCTGCATGAGGGGTGTGTCATCACCCC
>JAFTHG010000255.1 GCA_017457555.1 Kiritimatiellia bacterium
GTCTTTGAACGAAAAGGCACAAATGAGTTCGGAGGGGTTAGGCGGTAAAGCCGTCACCGCTGACAAATGCGTCAGCCCCAGCGGAATACCCATGAGCGTTGTCACAAAGATCCCGATTAAAAAGACGCCCGGGACTCGTAAAACAAAGAGCATTGAGGTGATCGCCACTCCGATCACCGTCAGAAGCGCATTCCCAACTGTGACATCGCCTAATTGGACTAATGTGGCCTCAGAATTAACCAACACTTCACCATTTCGCAGACCGATAAAAAGAATAAAGAAGCCAATACCACACCCAATCGCGCGTTTTAAGGAGAGCGGGATTGCCTCAATAATCCGTTCACGTAAACTGGTCACAGTCAAGATAAGGAAAAGGACACCTTCCAGAAAAACGGCTAACAGGGCAAACTTCCAACTATACCCCATCGCATTGCAGACCGTATATGCGAAAAAGGCATTCACGCCCATCCCCGGAGCCATTGCCAGCGGCAAATGCGACAACCATCCCATGACGAGGGTTGCACATCCCGAAGCGATTGCCGTAATGGTAAATTGTGCACCGCGATCCATCCCCGTTGCACCGAGGATTTGTGGATTCACGGCCAGAATATAGGCCATCGTCAGAAAGGTCGTGCCTCCGGCAAGCACTTCTGTCCGCAGACGCATTGTTTTGGGATTAAATCCAAACCAGGATAAAACTCGTTTCATAATGACCTCTTCTATGCGCCCTGTTACACCATCTAACGTTTTGACACTACGTAATTGTTAAAACATCCTCCAGGATTAGAGAATCACCAGAGGATGTTTTCGTGTCGGGAAAAGCTTAGAGTGCTTCAATACTGATGCACACCTCGTGACCATTCAAATCAACGGGGTCGCTACCACCTTCACCAAAGAGCAAGGCATCGCCCTGTACTTCTTCCAGAATGGTATCCTGCCATGCTTCCAACGCTGCAACCACTTCATCGTCACCCGATGCACGCACTTCAATGCGCTGCGTGATTTCCAAGTCCGCTTCCTTACGCAGGGCCTGCACACGCGATACAAATTCACGCATCAAGCCTTCTGCAACCAAAGCTGGCGTCAAAGCGGTTTCGAGCGCGACCACAATGTCGCCCTCTGCCGCCACTACCAAACCTTCACGCGGTTCGCGCCGGATGACTACATCCTCAGCGGTAATCGCCGTGGTGGCGCCCTCAATGGCCAACATTACCGTTTCACCACGCGCCAATGCACCGGCATCAGCACTCGGTAACGCCGCAATTGCTGCTGCAGCAGCCTTCATCTTTGCGCCAAATCGGGGTCCCAACTTCTTGAAATCAGCCTTCAGGGAGAGATTGGCCAGCTGCGTTTCGTCATCACCGAAAGAGACATCCTTGACATTCAGTTCTTCACGAACGATGTCTGCATATCCGGCCAGAGCTGAACGCAACCCGGCATCCACGCTTGCCACATGCAGACGTGCCAATGGCTGACGTACCTTCAAATCCTTATCTGTACGCAACTGGCGTCCCAAACGAACCATGCGCTGCACCTGCGCCATTTCGGTTTCCAACTGCACATCGCGCGCAGTCGCATCAGCCGAGGGGAAGTCACAGAGGTGCACACTGATCGGATCAGAGGCTCCGCGCAGATTCGTATAGATTTGCTCCGAAACAAAGGGACAGAAAGGTGCCGCTACCTTTGAGAGTTGCACAAGGACATAGCGCAAAGTACGGTAAGCACTACGTTTGTCCGCATCGTCCTCACTCTTCCAGAAGCGGCGACGCGAACGGCGGATATACCAGTTCGTCAAGTCGTCCACAAAGGCGACAAAGGGACGCACAGCCTTCTGCAGGTCATAGGCATCCATCGCCGTCGTGACATCATGAATCAGCGTTTCCATTGAGGAAACAATCCAGCGGTCCAAGACATTCGTCGCATTCGGCTTGACCACTTCGGCTTCTTCGAAATGATCAGCATTGGCATACGTCACAAAGAAACTGTAAGCATTCCACCACGGGATCAAGAGATCGCGCAACAATTGACGCACGCCCGTTTCCGAAAAGCGGAGATTTTCAGCGCGCACCACTGGCGAATTAATCATGTACAGGCGTAATGCGTCTGCACCGTAGCGATTGATCACATCATCCGGAGCCGGATAGTTCTTCAAACGCTTCGACATCTTCTTGCCGTCTTCTGCCAAAACCAAACCGTTCACCACGACATTCTTGTAAGGTGCCTTACCGAAGAGAAGTGTACCCAGCACCAACAGCGTGTAGAACCAACCGCGTGTCTGGTCAAGTCCTTCTGCAATAAAGTCCGCCGGGAAGAAGGTGTCTAATGCCTTGTCGGAGAAGGGGTAATGCTGCTGAGCATAGGGCATTGAGCCCGATTCAAACCAGCAGTCCAGCACTTCCGGCGTACGATGATAGGTGCGCCCATCCTTCCGGATTACAACCTTGTCAATAAAGTGCTTGTGCAAATCGGTAATCTTCTCTCCGGAGAGAGCTTCCAATTCGGCAACCGATCCCACACAAATCATATCGGTCGGGTCCTCGTCGCAAATCCATACGGGCAAACAGGATCCCCAGAAACGATTGCGTGAGATATTCCAGTCCTTCGCATCGCGCAACCAGTTACCAAAACGATTGGAACCGACAGCTTCCGGCTGCCAATGCACACCATTGTTATTCTCAACCAGACGGTCATGCAGATCTTCAACCTTCACATACCACGCATCAATCGCACGATAGATCAAGGGCGTATCGGTGCGGTCGCAGAAGGGATAGGAGTGAACAATGGTTGCCTGATGAACGAGTTTGCCATTCGCCTTCAGTTCTTTAATGATGTCCTTATCGCAATCCTTACAAAAACGGCCACGCCATGCCTCCGGCGCAGGAGCCGTAAAGGCACAGCTTTCATCCATTGGATCTTCAATGGTGATGCCGGCAGCGGCACATACGCGAAAGTCATCTTCACCATATGCAGGCGCATTGTGTACCAGCCCCGTACCATCCGTGGTGGTCACATAATCATCGGTTAACACCACAAAGGCATTAGCCTTATCCTTATAATAAGGGAAGATAGGTTCGTAGCGAATACCTTTCAAGGTATCCCCCTTGAACGTTTCAAGGATATCGTAAGAATCGGCTTTCTTGAATACGGCCGACAGACGCGCCTCTGCCAAGATGTAAACGGCTCCATCTGCTTTATCGCGCACAGCTACATAATCAATCGCAGGACCGGCGCAAATCGCAAAGTTTGTCAACAGCGTCCACGGTGTTGTGGTCCATACCAACAGGTAAGCCTCATCACCCCATGCGGTCTTCGCACCGTCAGTAATGCGGCAACGCACCGTCACGGCAGGATCCTGCACATCCTTATAGTTGTTGCCAGCCTCAAAGTTGGACAACGGCGTGGAGAGTTTCCACGAGTATGGCATAATGCGGTGGCTGCGATAGATGCGTCCCTGATCCCAGAGTTGCTTGAAGACCCACCACACGCTCTCCATAAAGGAGGGCTGCATCGTCTTATAGTCGTTGTCAAAGTCTACCCAGCGTCCCATGCGGGTGACGGTATTTCGCCACTGTTCCACATAGCGCAACACCATGGAGCGGCACTGCTCATTAAAGGCATGAATGCCGTGCTGACGGATTTCATAGGCACCGCTGACCCCCAGAGCATCCTGTGCCAGAGCTTCAATCGGCAACCCGTGGCAATCCCCTCCAAAGCGACGCTCCACATAATGGCCGCGCATCGCCTGATAACGCGGCACCACATCTTTAATCGTGCCGGCCAACAGGTGCCCATAGTGTGGCAGACCAGTGGCGAAGGGAGGGCCATCGTAAAAACGGAAAACCGGCGCATCTGCGCGCTGCTTCAAACTTTCAGCAAAGGTGTTTTCCCGTGCCCATTTTTCCAATACCGCTTCTTCATTCTTTGCAAAGTCGGGACGATTTGAAACTGGTGTAAACATACCTTTCCTTAATCTGATCGCTTTGGTGTGCATCCATTTGCGATGCACACCTGTGTGGCCACCCCTGACACCTTTGAGACGTTGTCGGTGTCAGCGTGAATCTTATTCGCCACGTAAAATCTTCAACACGCTGTCGCGATCCGTTGCCGCGATCATTGCAGCGCGCTTATCTTCATCCATTAACGTGCGGCTCACCGTGCCGAGGAAGGTAGTATAACCCGATCCGGCTGCCGGCGGCACCAACATCAAAATAACAACACGTGTCGGCTGACCATCCGGAGCATCTGCCGAAAAGCCTTCTTTGTGCAACCCAATCGCGCAGACTAATTCGTTCACCACATCCGTGCGGCCATGCGGCAAAGCAATTTCGTCGGTCATCACGGTGGATGCGGACATTTCGCGACGGACAATTGCCTGCTTCGCTTCGTCACGTTTCGCCTCTTCCAATGCACCGGCGGCAACGAGGGCATCCGTCAATTCTGCAATCGCACTAAAAATATCTTCGCTCTTCAACGAATTAATGACGATTGCGCGGTCAAGCATAGCTGCATACGTACTCATATTCTTATCCTTGTTCAATGCCTGAAAATCAGTTCATATAGCGCACACGCAGCTCGGCATTCTCCTGCGTATCGCGTTCCAAAAGTTTGTCCAACGCCCGACCAACAGGCCCCGGGCATCCATCCCCCACAGGCTGACCATTGTAGCGCACCACAGAGGTCACATTCCACGTGGTTCCAACCACTAAAATCTCACGCGCTTCCGCCAATTCCTCTTCACGAATCGAGCGGAATACCACGCCTTTCAGCAAATCGGGTTCACACGCCTGTGCCAATTCTGCTACACGGATCATCGTTGTCCCGGGTAACACCGTATCCGGCGATGGGAAAACCAGACGCCCACTCTTTGACACAATACCCACATTCTCCGTGGCACTCTCGGTGATATGCCCCTGCTCATCCACGCCAACCACAAAATCCACACCGTGCAACATCGCCTCCGCTTTCATCAAGGCATTGGGAATGTAGTTA
>JAFTHG010000256.1 GCA_017457555.1 Kiritimatiellia bacterium
CTATGCCGGAGCGCGCCATCGGCAAAGCGATGGGCTTGCGGTTGCAAGCCTTACCACCGCCGCCAGCCGATTTAACCCATGCAATGGAAGAACTGAGTGCGATTTTTGAAGAACGCGCCGTCAAACGTCTGGCAGAACGCCACATTGCACTCCGGGAAACGCGATTACCGCCCGGTTATGACGCAGTGCAGCGAGTGTCAGACCGCTTCCCCGACCTCCCCTCTGCGGCGACCTTTGAGCAATTAGTCGCATGGCTCAAAGCCCATCCGAACGCCTCTTCCCGCGAGATTCTCCACCACCTCGCAACGCTTTGCCGCGATCCGGTGTTGCAAGCGCTTCTCCTGAAAGCCCTGCAACAGGCCAACCTGCAAACAGAACCCGCGCTCCTTCACCGCTTAACCGAAGCTGAACGCCTCCTGTTTCAGGAACACGGCGCAGAAATCCAGGCAGGATTGAACCTCGCTGACTGGGTAAGGCAGACGGCGGATTGCCCCGAAGCACTCGCCCCATGGCGGACACTCTACACGTCAGAAGTCCTGGGTTTTACGACGCCACAAGCCTGTTTCCGCAGTCTTTGTGCACAGCGCGGGATGAATCAGCTGGAACAGGCCATCGCCTTTCTGGTGACAGGCTGTGGCATTGATTTGCAAAGTCTTCACCCCTCTCAACATCCTGAAGCCCTGAGACGGATTTTATTGGACCTGCAAAGTGTTGAAGTCTTGCGAACCGTTCTGGAGCGTTTGACCGCACTGGTCGCACGGTTGCACACGCACTTTGGCGAAACCTCGCAACTCTCCGGCGCGACCCTTACCGAAAATATCCTGGTGCTCACCGAAAAAGCACACGTTTCCGAAGCGGAGATGGCGGCTATCGGAACGGCGTGTGGCTGGAAACGCCTGTCGGTGCAGATTGATTTCAGTCGGGAATGGTTGGCCATAATCCGCAGTTTATCGCCACGACTTTTCGCAGACGAAGCCCATCGCGGACAGTTGATTGACGCAGCAGAAGCGTGGTTGGAAACGCTGATCATCACAGAAGAGGAGCACGAGCAATGAACATTCCACCATGGATACAAGCATGTGTCGCCGATTTTGGCAAGCAGTTGGGGTTAGACCCGTGGGAACTTTCAAGCGCCGGCACCGCAGGATTTCTCTTTGAAGATGGCACTGAGATTCAACTTGAAGTCACGTCTGAACGCCTCTACTTCCTTTTGCTCCGCGCATACGATGGCAGTTTGCAGACATTACAGCAGCTTTTGCAATCAGCCCACCTCGCACGTCAGCACAAAGTCGCAGTCCGAGCGGCGGTTTTACCACGGCGGAATATGGCGATGTGGGTCAGCTCTTGCGCCCTCCAAGAGGTGACATTGCCGCAATTGGAGGCCCTTTTTCAAGCGGTTTGGGAAGCATCTGAAGTGACATTGAAGGGTGCTGCGGATGATTTGGCATAAGGGAGAGAAGAGATGGTGATGCAACATCGACTGATGGCATTTTCTGGAGCGTTAGGACGTTTTGGCGATTTGGCACTGGCCCTCCTTTTAGTTGCGATTATCGGCCTCCTGATTGTGCCGTTGCCGCCGACCGTGGTGGATTTACTGATTGCGGTCAATCTGATGATTTCGGTGGTGATGTTGATGCTCTCGCTCTATCTGCCGAGAGCACTCTCCTTCTCCACCTTTCCCTCCATGCTGCTCTTCACCACATTGTTCCGTCTGGCATTGAATGTGACAACCACGCGTCTAATCCTCTTGCACGCGGATGCCGGAGAGATTATCCGTACGTTCGGCACCTTTGTGGTGGGCGGTAACTTTGCAGTCGGTGCAGTAATCTTCCTCATCATCACAGTGGTACAGTTTGTCGTGATTTCCAAAGGTGCCGAACGTGTTTCCGAAGTGGCGGCACGCTTTACACTGGATGCGATGCCCGGCAAGCAGATGAGCATTGATGCCGATATGCGTGCCGGTGCCATTAATTTGGAACAGGCCCGTGAACGGCGCGCAGAACTGACGGCAGAAAGCCAGTTGTACGGCGCAATGGATGGCGCGATGAAGTTTGTAAAGGGCGATGCCATTGCCGGTCTGGTGATTACAGTCATCAATATCCTGGGCGGTTTTTGTATTGGCGTCTTTATGAATGGGTGGCCAATTGGTAAAGCGATGCGAATCTTCTCCATCTTAACGATTGGTGATGGTCTGATTTCCCAAATCCCTGCACTTCTCGTAGCTATCACCTCCGGCATTATTGTGACTCGGGTTGGCGGCGAACAAAATCATCCTTTGGGATGCGAAATCGCCAAACAATTTGCCGCACAGCCCAAAGCTATTTTGCTGGGAGCCCTGATTCTGATGGTGGTGGGGTGCATTCCGGGTTTCCCGAAACTGCCACTCTTCGGTTTGGCCGCAGGGGTGGCAGCGGTAGGTTACGGTTTACTCTTGGCGCAACGTCAGGTCGCTTCGGGCAGTAATCCGTCGGCAGCATCCCCTTATGCCACCACCGCTACGACGCCATTGCGTGATGGCGACGCAGAAGTCTTTCGGATGGTGACGCCACTTTTGGTGGATGTGGATGCAACACTGGCAGCAGATTTGAATCGGGATGCATTAAATCAGCGCTTCCTTGATGTGCGTCAGGCAATCATCACAGACTTGGGTGTGCCGTTGCCGGGTATTCATCTCAATTTGAATCCCGCCCTGCAGCAGGGGCATTATCGGATTTTAATCAATGAAGTTCCCGTGGCAGACGGCATCCTTAATCCCGGCAAGAAGATGGTGATCGCGGCAGAAGAAACACTGACCTCCGCCGGAATCCACGTTGAAGAAGGGGCGACCCTCTCCGAGAATGTGCACTCCTTCTGGATTGAACCGGATGCTGTGCCAACCCTTGATAGTTGTGGGATTGAAGCCGTGTCAATGCAGGAAGCGCTGATTCTCCATCTGGGGAACATCCTGAAACGCCACGCATATGAATTTCTCTCCCTGCAGGAAACACGGCAACTGTTGGATCATCTGGAACTTCATGCCCCGGAACTCGTCCGCGAAGTGCAGCGCATTCTGCCGATTCAGAAACTCACCGAAGTCCTGCAACGTCTGGTTCAGGAAGATCTCTGCATCCGCAATCTGAAACAAATCACGCAAACCCTGATTGAATGGGGCCAGAAAGAAAAAGATCCAGTACTGCTCGTGGAATATGTGCGAGGCGCATTGTCGCGTTATATCTCCTACAAATTCTCCGGAGGGCAGCGACTGTTGGCGGCGTATTTGCTGGATCCAGCCCTGGAAGAGCAGATCCGTCAGGCCGTGCGTCAGACATCCGGCGGCAGTTATCTGGCACTGGAACCCGAAACCGTGCGGCGGATTCTACGGCAAATCCGACAAACCGTGGGCGACCTTTCACGTATTGCACAGAAACCTGTGGTCGTGGTGCCCGTGGATATCCGGCGTTATTTCCGCAAGATGATTGACAAAGAATTCTATGAACTGCCCGTCCTCTCCTATCAGGAACTGGCTCCGGAGATTACCATTCAACCCTTGGGACGGCTGCACGCCACCGCTTGAGCTTCAAAAAAGCGCAACAAGTGAAACTTTTTGCTGCAACACTCCGTTTGTATGCTCAGCGAACCGTAAAGTGAGGATCGTTGAATGAAGTGGGTTTTCAAAGTTCTTCAAGGACAACATAAGGGCGCCGAACTGGCTCTTCCGGAGGGAAGTTCCTTTACCGCTGGCCGTGCTTCGTCATGCGATCTGGTGCTTATGGATGCCACATTGGCCGCCGAAGCCTTTGAATTACACTGCTCCAACACCGAAATCCGGCTCACCGCACGGATGGAAGGCATCCGGATTGATGGCGTCCCGGTACCTCAAAGTGAAACCAAATCCGTTCCCCTCTACACCGTTGTCGCCGTGGGCATGACACGGTTTTGCTTGGGTGAAGCCGGAAAAGCGTGGCCAGCAAGCCCTGATCGGCTGTTGGACGAACTGGAACGCACCGCAATACGCCATCGGATTGGCCGGCAGTGGCGCCAAGCTCTTCTCGTGGGTATCACCCTTGTGGGTCTGGGAGGTGCTCTTTTAGGGTTATGCCGATGGGCCGCACGTGACGCCATTGCCGCTCCGATTCAGACGTTGCCCCCACCCGAAACGATGACTGCCGAAACGATAGCCGAACGCTTTGGCTTGACCTTGGAGCAACAGGGAGAACGCATTTGCCTGAATGGTAACGTTGCTGATTCTGCAACTCGTGAACACATTCGCACACTCGTGCGGCAACATCATCCGTCGGCACAGGTGAATGTCACCGATGACGCCACCTTACGCCGTTCTATTGAACAACTCTTCACTGCACTGAATGAACCGCATGCACGTGTGGTTGCAGCGACCAACCGATGTGTTTCGGTGGGCGGTTCGCTTTCCTCTCAGACAGCCTTAAACCGACTCTTTACTGCCATTCGGAACGATTTGCCCTACGTGCGCCATCTGGAAGCAGCGGCAGATCTTCAGATTGACACCTGCGTCAGTGCCGTATCGCCAGAGAAATCCTCTCCTGCTGTGCCCGCATCTGCTCCAGTAACCAAACGGAATCCGGTGACATTGCCCGTAGCCGGAATTGTACAAGCGCCCTATCCATGTCTGATCCTCAAAGATGGCCAACGTTGCTCCGAGGGTGGTCAGATTGGTCGTTATACCATTTTACGTATCACCCCAGACTGTGTGGAAGTGCAACAAGGAGAACATACTTACCAATGGATACCCTAATCTCACCCAGACAAGTACCCGGTTTACCGCCGGACCTCTTACCTCTGGAACGTGAATTGTGTGCAGTAGACGGCAAAGCCGCCCTCACCCATTACGATACCCAACTCATTTTACTGGAGCAACGGCTGCGGACAGCGGTAGCAAAGGGGTTGCCGCCGTCAGATTATCAACGCTGTTCGGAGCTTCAGGCGTGTTTGATTGTTGCACGAAAACTTTTACGGTTAGCGCAACAACCAATCCATTAACCCGGAAAGGAGAAAAAACGATGGCAACAGGATTACCCGCAACAACCGACCCCGTGGCAGATGCTTACCGCATTCCAGATGGCGCCGCAACGTGGTTGCACACCGACTCGGTCTACAATGCATTGCTGAATGCCGCACAAGCGATGGAAGAACGCCTCGCAGAATCTCTGGCAACCTATCAGCAGCATCCCGATGTACAGGCCAATCTGCAACAGTTGCAGTATGACTTGCAGAGTTGGAATCTGGCACTTTCCACTATGACCAATATCCAGAAGAATATGGGTGACGCGCTTGAAAGTATCGCAGGAAACTTCCGTTGAGGCGACCTTTGTCTTAGCTCCGGAGGAGGCGCAATTGCTCCTGCGATTGGCCTTTATGGCGATTGGCCGGAAACGCTTTAGTAGTGCAGATCAAATCTTAACTGCACTGGAGGCCTTTCGCCCCGGAGATGAGGCACTGATTGCAGCGAGAGCCGTGGCAGATATCAGCCGCAAAGCCTTTACAGATTGTCGCCACCGTCTGGAAGAAGCACGTTTACATCGTGGCTGTTTACCGCCAATGCTGGCGCTTTTCTATGGCATTGCATTGGGAAAAAGCGGAGAATCCGAGACTGCACGGCAAATTTGGCAGACAGTGGCACGGCAAACCGAAGCCCTTCCTGCGGCACGTTTCGCACAAGATTTACTGGCCTGACACACAATGGCGTAACATTCGCCATTGCAAAAAGCACCCGCAGGGTGTGTGATCTGTTCAATTCAAGAAGGAGTGTATGACAATGATGGGTACGATTTCAGGGATTGCCGCAACGCAACCCATTCTTCCTGCAGGTGAAGGTGTAACTCCTTCGCCCTCGGCACCCGTGGTGGATCCACGAGCAGCCGAACGTTTTGCAGTGTTACTTCAGGCTTCACCGCCCCCGATGCAAGTATCACCTGACGTGGAAAACTCGGCCATTCCCTTTGCTTCTGCCGTTCAAGCAGGTTGGAATCAGGCATTTGGGGAGAATCAAGCCTTGCGACAACGTCTAACCGCACATCTTGAAGCCGGAGCAAAAACACCGCTGTCATTGCGTGAGTTGTCAGCATTGCAGCATGAGGTGACAAAGATCACCTTTCAACAGGAAGTTGTGACGGTTTTGGCCAAAAAGGCAACGGATGCTGTATCAACTCTAATTAAAAACAATTAATGAGAAATGGATTACAAGAGGACGTTGTGATGAAGGAGGTTTACAATGAGAAAACGATGGTATCACGTGGGCTTCCAGATGGGGATTGTCTGGTTTTGTGGCTTAGGTCTGTTAACAGGCGGTTGCGAAAGTAACAGTGTCCTCTTTGCAGCACTGGAAGAACGCCAGGCAAATGTTGTCCTAGCCACATTGCTGGACGCCGGCATCCCGGCACGAAAGGAGGCTGCTTCGGAAGAAGCATGGCGCGTGATGATTCCTGAACGGGATTTTGCCACGGCCACACTCTTATTGGAGCAACGCGGACTCCCGGAACGTCAATATCGCGGTGTGGGCGAAGTTTTCCGGAAAACGGGGATGGTGTCCTCCCCCTCCGAGGAGCGAATCCGCTTTATGGATGCCCTGTCACAGGATTTGGCCAAAACGCTCTCCGGCATTGAAGGCGTTGTGGACGCACGTGTCCACGTAGTACTTCCGGAGAACGATCCCTTTGCAAAACAGACCTTGCCGAGTTCTGCTGCGGTGGCCATCCGTCATCAATGGGATGCAGATGTGACAGATCTGGTGCCACAAGTGAAAGGTTTGGTCAAACACGCCATTGAGGGATTGGACTACGATAAGATTTCTGTCACCCTCTTCAGGGATGCACCGCCACCAATTGTGGAACTGCCTCCTGTACCTCATTCACCGCATGTGCATTTGGGTTTAACGTCACTCCTTACGATTCTCGGCACCGCTTTTGGCTGTTGCGTTCTGGGAGGCATCTTTTTGTGGCGACATCTCCGGAAGATTGCGTCGCCTCAACCGAAACATGTGGGGTAACCGATGACCGCAGCCATGTTACGTTTATGTCAGAATAAACCGCTTTGGGAACGTGCCGCCTCCTTTTTATGGGACACCTTGCATTGGGTTCATCCGCAACGCCTCTCCCAACTCGTTCCGGAAATGCCACTCTCGTTTGAAAAAGCTTCGCCACGCCTCCAACGATTTGCCTTCGTACGGCTCGGCATTACATCCTGCATTCACCCCTTTCCTGTAGATGATGGCAGCCGTTTTCTGCTGTTGGACGAAGTCATCCTGCGACAACTCGCCCTGTGGTTGGGCGCATTGGCGTATACACGTCCATTGCGATCGGTCATGAAAGGCGATGATGTGCGTCACCTGAAAACAGCGTTCCCCGGCATCTATCCGGAGGTATTACACGAATTAGGCTGGTTTCTTCCAGATTTACCACGCCTGCAAGCTGTGGTAAAAGATGACGCCCTTCCCTCTCCCGATGCCCTGGAACAGACCGGATGGCAACTCTTATTTGCCCACCTTTCCCATTTGCCAGAGGCGTTAATACATCGCTTTCGCTTGCGTTTTCCGCTGGAGATGGATACTTGTTGGCACATCTTTCCCCTGTGGCAAACATCACCAGAACACATCGTTTTGTTGCAACGGCTGCTGAAACGCATCTCTCTGGGAGGATATGACCTGTGTTGTTGTTGAACGAACCCTCTCTTACCATTCGTGCATCCGGGCGATTGGTGAAAGCTGCTGAACGCCAATGGCTTCGGGATGCTGACGCCGTGATGAAGGCCGCACAAACAGCTGCGGAGCAAATTCGGGCTGAAGCCAAAGCCGTGCGTCAACAGGCCTCCGAGGCAGGATATGCCCAAGGCTTGGCCGATGCCGCCCAGGAAATCGCCACTCTTCAGGTGCATTGGCAGCGGGAGCAAGCCCTTTTCCGAAAATCTGTGCTGACCTCTCTGACACACATCGTTGCCACTGCGGTGCGGCAGTACATGGGATTGCAACCTGATGAAGCGGTGTTGGCGGCACAAATCCGTCAGGCATGGACCGTGGTGGGACAAGATCAGCAGCGACTTTCATTGCGCGTGTCTCCGGATCAGTACGTTCCGTGCTGCGATCAGGTACACCATTGGCTGACAGACTATCCGGCTCTGGAACACATTGACATCCGAGAAGACGCCACACTTCCGCCAAAAACATGCGCGATCGGCTCTCCGGCAGGTTGGGTAACACTCTCATCAGATGCCCAAATGGCCGCCTTGGAGCGCGCGCTTCAAACGCTTTTTCAGGATTTTCCAGTATGACCGCCACGCTCACCGACCTTCTTCCCGCCCTTCAAACTGCGGTGAATGCTCCCTGCCCTGTACCTGTGCACGGTCGAGTTACACAAGTCCTTGGCACGGTCATCCATGCCATTGTCCCGGGAGTGCGTCTGGGTGAAATCTGCTTTTTGCAACAACCCGGGCGATCTGAGCGTTCTGTCGCAGAGGTCATTGGATTTCGTCACGAAACCGTACTGCTGACAGCCTTGGGGGATTTACAGGGCATTTCCACCGAAACAGAGGTGTGGCCAACCCATCAATCACTGATGATCCCTGTAGGTGACGCCCTGCTTGGACGGATCATTGATGGTTTCGGAAATCCATTGGATGACGCTCCTGATGCAGCCATCGCCGCATTACCGCACGTACCGCTGACGGCTTCCCCTTGCAATCCGCTGAAACGGCGCCGCATTACCACTCCGCTCACGCTGGGTGTGCGGGCACTTGACACAGCTTTAACGTGCGGTGAAGGTCAGCGATTGGGCATCTTTGCAGCTGCAGGTGTTGGCAAATCTACCCTCTTGGCGCAAATCATGCGCCACACACAGGCCGACATTACGGTTTTGGCGCTGATTGGTGAGCGTGGCCGAGAGGTCAGAGAGTTTATTGAACAGGATCTTGGCGCGGATGGATTACGCCGGGCTGTCGTTGTAGTCGCAACGTCTGACCGTCCGGCAATGGAGCGTGTTACCGCCGCCTACACCGCCACTGCCATTGCCGAGGCGTTCCGAGATTGCGGCAAACGCGTCCTGCTTCTCATGGATTCTGTTACACGCCTTGCCCGAGCTCGGCGGGATATCGGGTTGGCCGCCGGCGAACCGCCCGTGCGTCGTGGCTTTACACCCTCTGTCTTTGCCGAGTTACCCCGTTTGATGGAGCGTGCAGGAAATGGCGAAACGGGATCCATTACGGCTCTCTATACGGTGCTGGTTGAAGGAGATGATAAAGAAGATCCCATTGCAGAAGAGGTCAAATCCATCTTAGATGGCCACATTGTGCTCTCCGATACGCTGGCAGCGCGTGGCCATTACCCGGCGATTGATGTGCTTCGCAGTGTCAGCCGCTGCCAACCTGCATTGATTGATCCATCACAACAGGCTCTCGTACGGCGCTTACGTCTTCTGCTTTCGGAATATGATGCGGTGGAACTCCTGCTCAAACTGGGCGAATATCAACTCGGAAGCCGCCCATCGGCAGATGATGCCATTGCGCATATTGACCGGATAAACGCCTTCCTGCAACAGCCCTTTACGTGCGCTACCGATGCACCTGCGGCGTGGGCTGCCTTGAAGGAGGCTTTGGCATGATGGCAAAAGGCCTGCAACAGATTCAACAGGTTCGCACAGTACAGGAACATCGCGCCGAACGTGCCCTGCAAACTGCTGTACACGTCTTCACAGAGCAGCAGCGTATGGTCGCAGACTGCCATCAACGGTTACACGCCTTTCGCCAACGTGCCGCACGTCATCGACTGCGGTTGGATCGTCTGTCGCATCAAGTGGTGCTGACAAGTGCCATGTTGCTACGTCTGCGGCATCACATTTCCCGATTGAATGCCAATGACACTGCGCTCTGCGAAGCGCTGCGGTTGGCAGAAGAAGCTGCACAACGTGCCGAAACTGAGGTAACCTCTGCGCGGCAGGCGTGGCGGTCTGCCTTTGGTGCGCGGTTGAAAATGGATGAGGCTGTCACCCATCACACGCGCCATGAGCGGCAGGATGCTTCCAGCATTGAAGCGACACGAAGTGAAGAGACGTTTTTAATGGGAAGTCACCCGAATGCAACCTTTGATTGAGTTGTTACCGATTGGCATCAAACGCGCCGCACTCTCCGCTGCCCGTTCAGAGAAAACAACCTCCCAAACCGTGGAAATCGGGGTCATCAATCGTTTTCAGTCGGCATTAACAGGATCTTCTCTGTCGGTGGTACCACCCTCATCAGCCATACAAAGCGGAGAGAAATCACAGACAATTCCCTGTAACGCATGCGCTGAAAAAGCGTTTATCCCATCGATGACCATTGACACCAAAAGCATCATCCCACAGGGAAACACCCCACGCGCTACCGATTTGGACGTGCCACAGGACGGTAAAACCGGAGATGCGCCTGTGATGTTTGACGGCTCAATCCCTCTTAAAGCGCAGGACCTCCCCACCGGCTGCCTTCCGGAAACAGTGATGCTTCACACCGCAGTGGAGAAAACCAATGCTTCCTCTCCTCCTACTTCACCGCTGACCGAAGCTGCTGATCGCGTGGCAATGGAGGTCTTTCATGTGCTTAATCGCAAGGATCACGCTCAAGAGGTGCGGCTTTTTTTGAAACCAGAGGTGCTTTCTGGAGCAGAGGTGCACATCCGTGTGACCCATCATCGGTTGGAAGTGCGCTTTATGCCGCCCGATGTTGGTGCAGAAACGCTACTCCTTCAAGGACGCCAGCAGTTGGAAAACCGCTTGAAGGCGCGCACACCCTTTGCAGATGTGCATATCTCTGTGCAATTAAGATTGCGTCGAAGCGGCAAGCAGTCGTTCACAGAGGCGGCGGGTTAAGTGGGATCTGCGGAGGAGAATGAGATGACTGAGCACGCCCTTGCGATGTTAATCCCGGCGATTCAGGCAATGTCCCCGGAGGAAAAGGTTTGCTGTTCGGCATGGCACTGGCAGGATCAAGCCACCATTTCCTCCGGCACACTTGAAACACACACCGAAAAACCCGACGAGCTCCTCTGGTTTTCCTTTCGGGCTGGCATAGAAGAGAGCCTTCTCGGCATCCCAAATACGCCGCTTTTTCCAACGCTTCACCGCCTCTTTTCAGCCCGTCAAACACTACCAGACGAACTTCTTTCTGCCCTTTTTGAAGAGGAATGCGCGCCCTTTTTGACCTGTTTAGGCCGTGCTTTAGGCGCGACCATCCGGTTGGAACGCTGTTCCACTCCGCCCCCTCCAGACACAACGTCGCTCTGGTATGGCAGTTGGCGTGCACCCTCTTCTGCCGACACGATGCCCTTCTGTTTGGTTCTCTGCATTCCTTTCGCCCAACAGTTGGCATCGATCGGCACCTTTTCTTTAGCTCATCCGGTCTTTGCGGACACCCACCTTCACGCCACCGTTGAATTGGCGCGTTTCCCATTACCGCTCACAGACCGCGCAAATCTCGCCAATGGCGATGCACTTCTCTTGCCGGAGTGGTCGGCATCACCACACGGGCAACGCCCACTTCTGGTGATTGAACGCGCCATTGCCGTGCCTCTGGAGCGGACACCCGAGGGCGATTGGCAGCCACATGGAGCCTGTACGCCATGGATGCCACCGGAAGAAACGGACGTTGTGGTGGAGATGGGCGCTGCTTTTACCGTGACGCTTCATCAGATGGCCACGTGGTTACACCCGGATCCGCGGCCAAAGACGCTCTGGGTGCCGCATCCTGAAACCGTACGTCTGGTGGGAAGCCGTGGGCTTTTGGCGTGGGGACAGATGACCCGAATCGATAGCACACCGGCTTTTGATATTGAGGGCGTTGAAGAGGAGAAATCACATGAGTGCCTTTGCGGATAATCCCTTTCAATTGATTCTCCTTCTGGTGGGGATGAGCCTCCTGCCCTTTGCCGCCATGGTGGGCACCAGTTATTTGAAACTGACGGTTGTTCTGGCGTTGGTCCGCAATGCGCTCGGCATTCAGTCCATTCCTTCTAATATGGTTATCAATGCATTAGCCCTTATTTTGACCTTTTTTATCATGGCTCCCCATGTTCAACAAGCGTGGGACATCTTGCAACAACCTCCGGAATCCGCGACGCCTGAGGCCCCCATTCCGATGGAAACGCTGGCCGCTGCTGCCGAACCCTTCCGCGATTTTCTGCGTCACCATGCCACCGAACGCGACCGGGTCTTTTTCACACGCACCGCCGAACGCCTCTGGGCGACACCATCTTCCACCCCACACGTCAATCCGGAGAGTTTCTTTATCCTCTTGCCGGCCTTTACTGTGTCGGAGCTGACGCGTGCTTTCCAGATTGGCTTTTTGATTTACCTGCCCTTCATTGTGATTGACCTTATTATCTCCAATCTGCTTTTAGCGATGGGGATGATGATGGTTTCGCCCGTAACAATTTCGCTTCCCTTTAAGCTGTTACTCTTTGTTATGGTCAGCGGATGGACCCGTTTGATTCAGGGTTTGGTGCAGGGTTATCTGCAATAAGGAGGCGTTGCCGATGCAGGATCAACTGGTTGAGTATGCACAGACAGCTCTATGGCTGACGCTTCGGCTCTCACTTGTGCCGATTGTGGTTGCGACCGTGGTCGGTCTGGTGGTGAGTCTGCTCCAGGCGCTCACGCAAATTCAGGAGCAAACGCTGGGCTTTGCGGTCAAACTCATCGCACTCTCCATCACGCTCCTGCTGATGGCGCGTTGGATGGGGAGCGAATTACTGCTCTTTACGCAAGAACTCTTCCTGCGCTTCCCCCAACTCACCCAAGGATAAGGGCCTGTGTCTTACGAAACCTTTGGTCTTTGGCTGGCGGCAACGGCCCTGAGTGCCATCCGGATCACCTGTGCCGTGCGGCTCTGTCCGGCCTTTTCTGAAAGTCTGCTTACAGGAATGGCGCGGCATCTCGTCATTTTGGTGCTGACACTGATGGTCGTCCCCATGGTCAAAGCCCAGTGGAACGCCCTGCCTTCCGGCCCAATGTGGGCATTTCTGGCCGTAAAAGAGGCTGTTTTAGGCACGTGTTTCGGCTTTTTGGCCGCCATTCCCTTTCGCGTTATTGAAGTGGCGGGCAATCTGATGGATAATCAACGTGGCGCCACGATGGGCGAAATCTTCTCACCAATGAGCGAATCCCAGGCTGCACCCTTGGCAGAATTTCTGACCCAGTGCTGGATTGCGCTCTTCTACCTCAGTGGTGCCGTCCTCCTCTTCCTGACGGCACTCTTTGAGAGTTACCGCCTCTTTCCGGTTGTTTCCGGGATTCAATTCACCGCCGCATTACCGCAATTAGCACTCGGTAGCGTTGATGCGCTCATGGGACTGGCCGTCATCATCAGTGCTCCGGTAATCATTGTCATGGTCCTTGCCACGCTTGGATTAGGCCTCGTCAACCGTTCCGCACCGCAGCTCAATGTCTTTTTCCTCTCCATGCCAATCAAGAGTGCGCTGGGAATCCTGGTGCTCATCCTCTCCCTGCGCCTGATGATGGATCGCCTCTTCGGTGAAAGTTTGGGCGAACTCCTGCAAACCCTCTCCCAATGGATTCAGACAGAGGCATCCAATGGCTGAAAGCGTTGCCGAAAAGACTGAACAACCCACCGCCAAACGGTTGCAAGAAGCCCGGGAAAAGGGACAGGTCGCCCTCTCCAAAGAAATCGTTTCCGCCGCACTTTTGGCTGTCCTCTCTGTAGTAAGCGGCCTCCTGTTGCTCCGCCTTGCCACCGACATCCGGGACGTTATCCACGCTTTAGGCACCCTTAATCTAACAGACTTCACCACCGCCCTCCATCAAATCGGCTTCAAAGTCCTGCGACTCTTTGCCATCCAAACCCTCATCCTCTGCGCCTTTGTCTGCGGAACCGCCATCCTCTTTCACCTCCTTCAAACCGGTTTGCTCTGGACTATTGAGCCCCTGAAACCCCAATTCAGCAAACTGAATCCGGCAGAAGGCCTCAAACGTCTCTGTTCTGTACGCAACGGCTTTGAGTTTCTCAAAAACACCTTTAAAGTGCTCTTTCTCTCCTGCCTCCTCTATCGTTTGATTGAAACCTCCCTTCCCAACCTCCTCACCTGCTGCTATGGCACACTCGCCGACCTCCAGCCTGTAATCCGACACGTCTTCAAACGCCTCACCCTTGTCACCCTCTCCGGCTACGCCCTGATTGCACTCATCGACTGGTTCTTTCAGAAACGCCACCACCGCCGCCAACTCATGATGACCAAAGCCGAAGTCAAACGCGAAATGAAAGAAATGGAAATCTCGCAGGAAATCCGCCGTGCCCAACGTACCTTTGCCCAGGAAATCATCCAGCAGCCCCTCCTGCGCCAAGGCATCAAACGCGCCACCGTCATCGTCACCAACCCCACTCACATCGCCGTTGGCCTACGCTACGTCCCGGAAGAAACGCCCCTGCCCCAAGTCACTGTCATGGGAGTAGACCGCGTCGCCGCCATCATTCGTCGCATCGCCGCCGAAGAAAACATCCCCCTTGTTGAACGCGTCCCCCTCGCCCGCGCACTCTATGCCTGCACCGCCGTTGACGACTACATCCCCGAAACCCTCATCGAACCCGTCGCCGAAGTCCTCAAATGGGTTAACGAACTCGCCCAAGCCCAGCGCGAAGCAGAAGAATTAGAGCAAGTTACCCTGGACTAAACAAAAAAAATCGCACTGATTGCTCAATACGATTCACCGCTTATAACCTGAAAAACTGGACTGCTTCCACTTGCCAAGGCGAAATCCATACGCTGCGCAAATGAAAAATGGTGGGCTGTGCTGGACTCGAACCAGCGACCCCTACCGTGTGAAGGTAGTGCTCTAACCAACTGAGCTAACAGCCCTTATGGAGCGGGCGAAGGGAATCGAACCCTCGTAAGAAGCATGGGAAGCTCCTATTCTGCCATTGAATTACGCCCGCAGAAGTGCCGATAAAGATAGCACAAAGCCCCCACAAAAGCAATAAAATTATCACAAAAGGCACATCTTTGGTTCAGTATCCACACTAATTGCAATGCTAAACCGTCCACGCACCCTCCTCGGCTGTACCCCATCCTACAGCTGC
>JAFTHG010000257.1 GCA_017457555.1 Kiritimatiellia bacterium
ATAGTCAAAGGGTGAATTTTCTGCGTAGAAGAAGTGTAAGAGGTGTTCATAGAACGTGCCGATAAACGCAACGACGAGTAAAATGTAGAAGAGACCGATGACGACACATTTGCCACCTGCCTGAGTGGCACTGCGAGGATCGCATGCGCCGATGCATTGACCAACCAACACTGTTGCGGCGATGGCAATGCCCATTAATGGTGCAAAGATGAGGTGGTTAATGGATAGGGCGATGTTGCTGACGGCAAAGCTTAACTCATCTAATCGGCCTGTCAGAAAGACAAAGATGGTGAAGGTTGAGACGTCCAATAATACGTGGCTGCCACTTGGTACGCCAAAGCGGACAATGCGTAGCATCAGAGGTAATTTGATGGCAAAAGCGACACGACGGCGATAAACAGTGGAAAAGTGCTTTTCGCGAATGATAGCGATTGTGAGAATTGCCAAAATTAGAAATTGACCAAAGGCCGTTGCAATCCCTGCGCCAACGATCCCAAGTTCAGGGATAAAGCCCCACCCCCAAATGAAGATGGGGTCGAGAAGTATATTGGCGGCATTACCTATCAAGTTAGCCACCATCACTAAACGTGTATAGCCACGCCCTGTAAAGAAGCCTGAAAGTGCAGAACTGAATGGGATAAAGAGACTACCAATGGTTAAGGTGAGGTAGTAACTGCGTTCAGCGGCAATGACATCTGGTGCGTGTCCTGCAAAATCAAAGAGCCAATAGCCCAAAGGTAAAGAGAGAAGAATTAATGGAATGCAGAGCACGGAGAGCCAGAGCCCTTGCGCTGTAGCTCGGGCACACGCTGCACGGGCTCCGGAACCTGCATATTGCGCAACAAAAGTCCCGGAGTAGTGCACAATGTTTTGCAGGAAGGCCAAAACCATAAAGGACATTAATCCCGCGGGTAGTGCTGCCTGAATGCTGACAGCACTGTAACGGGAGAGGAAGATGCGGTCGGCAAACATCATTAATGCGCTGCCAGCCATAGTTAAAATTAAAGGCCATGCGATGGAAAGACAATCGCGAAAGGAAACGGATTTCATTCACAATCCTCAATGATTATTGGATTCTGAGCGCGCAATCGTATTAATTGAGAGTAATTGAAAAGACAGCGTGTGACGCTTCATATAGCACACGCCCAAGCCAATTGTGTGTTACAGATTTAAGACTTTCGGGAAGTCTGGGAAAGATTCATTCAACATTTCAAAGGATTCAATTGTAATGGGGGCCTCTGCGCGAAGCGATGCTAAAGCCATACTCATCGCAACGCGATGATCGCCATGCGCTGCAACCGTTGCGCCACCGGGGATATTGCCCTTTCCGTAAATTCGGAACCCATCAGATAACTCATCAATCGCGACCCCGAGGAGTTTTAAATTGGCGGCCATAATCGCGATACGGTCAGATTCTTTCGTACGTAATTCTGCGGCATCCCGTACGACAGTTTCGCCATTTGCATAAGCTGCTGCAATCATCAGAGCCGGGAACTCATCAATCATTCGTACAACAAGATCCCCTTGAATGGCAATCCCGTGTAGTGATGTTGCAGCCCGGACACGAATGTCGGCCACAGGTTCTCCTGCCATTTCAGTTCTATTTTCAAAGGTAATGTCGGCACCCATTGCGCGAAGTGCATCTACAATCCCTGTGCGGGTGAAATTGACCCCAACTTTTTCCAATAGGAAGTCACTACCAGGCAATAACGTTGCTGCGACCATTAAGAACGCTGCACTGGAAATGTCACCAGCGAGTTCGGTATTTAGCGGCCGTAGGGATTCGCTTTGGGGTAAAACAACAGCGCCATAGCCCTCGGAGAAATTCTTAATGCGTGCTCCCATAGCAGAGAGCATCCGCTCGGTGTGGTCACGGGAAGGACCCGGCTCTAAAATTGCAGTGGGAGCATTACCAGAGAGCGCAGCCAGCAGAAGGCAACTCTTAACCTGGGCGGAAGCAATAGGTAAAACGTAGTTGAGCGATCCCATTGACGCAGGTTTGAAGGTCAGTGGTGCGTGTGCATCAGGTGATTCAATGTCTGCACCTAACATACGGAGGGGTTCAATGATACGTCCCATTGGACGCTTGCGCAAGCCTTCTGATCCATCCAGAACGCATGTCACGCCAGCACCGGCTATCGCCCCAGCCAAAAGGCGAAAGGTTGTCGCAGAGTTTCCACAATCCAAAGGCGCATCCGGAGTTTTAAATCCTTTAAGCCCTACGCCTTTGACCTTTAAAATGTGTTCCGCTTCATCCAGTTGCCATTCAACGCCTAATGCCTGTAAACAACGCAACATTGCCCGAGTCACCCCACCAATTAAAAAGCGTCGAATGGTGCTCTCGCCTTCTGCTAACGCTGCAAAGAGCAGGGCACGATGCGAGAGCGATTTATCTCCTTCCGGACGATAGGAACCGATGAGCGGACTATTTCGCGAAGCAAGGGTTTTGGTCATTACGGTAACTCCGCAGTAAAGGGTCGAGATAAAAGGTTAAGCCTCGGTCTGTTCAGGCAAATCGTTTCTGGAAAAGCCCGCTCGTGCGAGCGCATCATCAATTGTCTTGAAATGGCATTTGGCTACGCTCGGCAGACAGGATGGCCCCTTTGACTTGATCAGTGCCACCAACGTTTCCGGCACTTTGGGCCCGGCACCTTTAGGAAGGGGTATTCCGACAGATTCAGAGAGCGCTGCTAATTCTTTGACAAAGATATCGCGTGCTAAAACAGAAGCGGCGGCGACAGCGATATCGCGTTCAGCCTTATGCATTTGTTCAATGATCAGTTTCCGGCCTTTGGGCATCAGTGCACGATTGATGGTGCTTTCAGTACGGGCGAACTGGTCAATGACCGCTCGTGGACAGTCGGGGCGTTGTTCAGCAAGGGTTTCAATGGCGCGCGCATGACACCATGCCAAGAGGCGGTTCAAATTGGCAATTTTGTCGTAAACGCGGTTGTATGTTGGGGGGCGTAAGAGGACGAATGCACAATTCTGGCGACCGAGGATTTTACGTGCCTCAGCTGCTAATGTCTTAATCTTACTGTCTGCAATGGTTTTAGAGTCACGAATGCCCAGATCCGCTAATTGCCGCCCTGTGGTTTCATCAATAAAAACGGCCACTGTGATGAGCGGGCCAAAGATGTCTCCCTTTCCACTTTCATCTGTCCCCATATGTGGCGCAAAGAGTTTAGGATCAAGCACCTCTTCATAACCCAGCGTTGCCGCACCGAGTACTAAAGGCTCCAGGGTGAAGAGCACAAAGTCTTGCGCTTCTTTACCTTGCACTACCAGTTTTCCAGAGGTGTAGAGATTAATAGTTAGATGGCGTCCTTTGAGGGCAAGCGATGTATAGGGGACTTGCACACGTTCTAAAGTGCTCATGCCCTGCGTTACCAGTTCAAGCGCAGAGGCTTGCTCAGGTGTCAGTGTGTAGGTGAAGAGGTTCTTGGGTTCCATAGGGAGATTAGCGGCCAACGTGTTCAGCGTAGTAAGCGTCTATCGCCGTTTCGCATCCGAAGGTTGCAGCAATCAAAGCCGTGCGAATCCACATACCATTACGCATCTGGCGCCAATACTTTGCACGCGGATCGTTGTCAACTTCGGTGGAAATTTCATCACGACGCGGCAAGGGGTGGAGGATTGCGGCTCCGGGTTTCATTTGCGCGACCTGTTGCGGACCGAGTTTAAAAGAGGATGTGTCAATTTGTGCTGATTCACCATTTGCCGAATCCCATTCGTCTTGAATACGTGTCATGTAGACGGCATCGGCTTCCGGTAACCACTTTGCTAAGTTATCAGAGAGTTCAAACTGCACATTGTGTGCAGTCAGAATCTTCAGGATGTCTTCTTTAATTTGAAGTTCTTTCGGCGCAACAAAGATTTGACGCACATTGTTGAACCGTGTCAACAGGAAGGCGAGCGAACGCACTGTTCGGCCACGTAACAAGTCGCCCACAAAGACAACGGTCTTATTGTCAATACCGCCCTGTGTTTCAAAGGAACGATGCAGGGTGTAAATGTCTAAAAGAGCTTGTGTGGGGTGTTGATCTTTCCCGGAACCTGCATTGATAATGGGAATATTGCGTTCGGAATTGCCCAAAACCCATGCTACGCGCTCGGCCAATCCCTTGGATGGCGAGCGCATAATCACGAGATCAAAGTAGGAAGAAAAGGTGCGGACCGAGTCTTCTTTGCTTTCGCCCTTTAACTCGGAACTGGTCGCTGCATCACGGACAGACCCTGTTCGCATTCCCAAAATCTCACATGCAGAGAGATGTGAGAGGAAGGTACGCGAACTGGGTTGCGAGAAGTAGAGCATCGCGCGTTTGTGCGAGAGGAGCGAACTCAAAAAGAGCGCGCCCTCACGAACTTTGGCAATGCGACGAATCCGTGTGGCAAGTGTACATAAACGTTCCAGCAACGACCGATCAAACTGTTGTGCAAAGAGCGTATGGAAAGGCATGCCATCCTGTTGCATAAGGTAGGGCGCCTTCTCTTGTTTGGGAAGCGCTTCAAAGGTTTCCCAATCGATGGTCGTGAGATCTTTCACATTCATGTGTCACCTCCGGAGAGATTAAAAGGCTGTTTCCTCGCAAAGAGCCGAAACGTAAAGTGCCTTGATGGTATGCATCCGGTTCTCCGCCTCATCAAAGACTTTGGAGAATGAGGATTCAAAGACATCATCCGTCACTTCAAGGGCGCCGGTTTCTCGCGAAACTTCGGTGTTATTATCATGGAAAGCGGGTAGGCAATGCAAGAAGATAAGGTCGCCTCCCAGATTGCCTGTAGCGTCACAAAGTGGCATATTGATCTGGTAGGGGCGCAATAGGGCGAGGCGTTCGGCCTTTTTGTCTTCTTCGCCCATACTCACCCAAACGTCAGTGTAGAGCACATTTGCACCCTTCACGCCTGCGACAGGGTCGGTTTCAACGCGCACTTCGCATCCATTTCGCTGGGCGATGGCACGCGCTTCTGCTACGAGTGCTTCGCAAGGGAAAAGTTCGCGCGGTGTGACATTGACGAAGTTGATGCCCGCCTTGGCGCAACCCATCATCAGCGAGTTGGCAACATTGTTGCGACCGTCACCCACGTAAGCCATCGTCTTGCCACGAACGTCACCGAATGCCTCGCGCATTGTCATCATATCGGCCAGAAATTGGGTTGGGTGACTGTCGTCTGTCAAACCATTCCACACGGGTACGCCACTCCGGGCTGCCAGAGTTTCAACCGTCTGCTGGGCATAACCGCGGAATAAGATGCCGTCAAACAGGCGGCCTAAAACACGGGCAGAGTCGGCGACGGATTCTTTTGCACCGAAGTGTGTGGCTTGCCCTGTCAGGAATTCTGCGTGCCCGCCTTCGTCACGGACTGCGATGGCAGCCGAGTTACGGGTACGCGTGGAGCTCTTTTCAAAGATTAAGGCGATATTTTTACGGCGAAGCAATTCGCCACGAATGCCAGCTTTGCGACGGGCTTTCAGCGCAATGGCAAGGTCGACCATATAGTGCAGCTCGGAGTCAGAGAGCGAACGAATGTTCAGCAACGAGCGTCCCAGAAGTGCGTGGTCAAGATTAAACATAGGATTATCAACCTTTCTGACGATACTATTTTAACAAAATTAATGGAATGTCAACGGGCCTGAACATCACTTTGTTAGACGATCGTAGGCGGCATTGATGGCTGCCATGCGCTCCGTTGCAGTTTTGATCATCGCTTCAGGCAGGCCTTGAGCCTGAAGTCGATCGGGATGGAGTTCTTTTACCTTTTGACGATAGGCGGTTTTAATGGCTTCCGGTGTGGCATTTTTGGGCAAACCAAGCAGTGCCAGATCTTGCTCACGTTGCGATGTGGTGAAGGTGTGATGGGCACGATAGCGACGTCCATCTCCAGAAGTGGCTCCGCTCCCTGCGAATGCTCGCAAGAGTGCAAGAATCACATCGCGTGGAATGCCGAAAAGAAGCCCTGCATACGCAAGCATTTGACGCTCATCATCCGTGAGGACACCATCACTGCTTGCAACGCGAACCATAAATTTAAAGGTCAATAAGCGCACCTCAAAGTCATAGTTCATTTGGGCAAATTGCGTAGCAAAAGCTTCAAAACGTCGCGGAGATTGCTTGGCCTGATTGAAACATTGCTGTGCAAATAACCGTTCTTCCCGGGTTAGGCTCAATTCAGCAAAAATAGTTTCAACAAGCGAAATTTCCCGCTCGGTGATGCGACCGTCTGCTTTGGCAATCTTAGCCAATAATGGCATCAAAAGTGAAAGATAGTGCTCCTTGGGCGAACCGTTTCCCGCATAACGTCGGAAGTCGGCATTAGAGTAGGCCTGCCGTTGTTTGAAGAAAAGTGGCGCAATGAGGTGATTCCATACAAAGGGAATCACAAGAAAAAAGAGAATGAAATTACCAAGACAACCCATGTCAGTTTGCTTCCAATGCCGCTTCAAAACGCTGGTTCAGGTCAAAGGCATCAATCGCACCGAAAAGTTCGTCCAGATCGCCTTCCATTACGCGGTCAAGTGCGTAAAGCGTCAGGTTGATGCGATGATCAGTAATACGATTCTGCGGAAAATTGTAGGTGCGAATACGCTGCGAACGGTCACCACTACCGCGTAAGGTCAAGCGTGTCGCCCCCACCTTTGCCGATTCTTCCTGTCGCCGTGCATCCAGAATGCGTGACTTCAAAACGGCTAAAGCCTTCTCTTTGTTACGGTGCTGACTGCGCTCATCTTGACATTGTGCCACTAAACCCGTGGGCAAATGGGTGATGCGGATGGCAGAGTAGGTGGTGTTCACCCCTTGTCCGCCATGCCCCCCAGCGCAGAAAATATCAACTCGTAATTCGCTTTCAGGGATGACTAAATCGTCTTCTTCGTCTGCTTCAGGCAAAACAATGACGGTGGCCGCAGAGGTGTGAATGCGTCCTTGCGCCTCTGTGACGGGTACACGCTGTACACGATGCCCGCCACTTTCAAAGCGGAATCGGCCATACGGCGAGTTTCCTCCGGAGATGGAAAGCACGATTTCTTTGTAACCGCCTAATTCACTCGGCGAACTTTCCATGACGGTCACAGTATACTGATGCGCTTCGCACCATCGGGCATACATACGATAGAGATCTGCTGCAAAGAGTGCCGCTTCATCGCCACCTGTTCCTGCCCGGATTTCAACCATGGCATTGCGCCCATCTAATGGATCTTCCGGGAGGAGCGCTTCCATTAGTTTACGTTCTGCTTCAGGCAGGGCTGTTTCCCAATGCGTCACTTCTTCCTGGGCAATCTCTGCCATTTCCGGATCGTCCAAGAGTTCTTTGGCTGCTGCCAAATCCCGCTTGGCAGTGGTGTAGGCATTCGCGGCGGTTTCAATTTTTTTCAATCGCGTATGTTCACGCAAGATGACCCCATAACGCTTCCGGTCAGCCGTCACAACGGGATCAGCCAACTGGGCTTCCAGTTGAGGTAGTGCAACAAGACAACGCTGGATATGGTCTGGATCAATCATGGTAAATCGTGCGATTGATGGATTGGGATGTCAAATCACCGGGTCATTGAAAACGAAATGCCGACACGGCGCGGAAGGCGCAGTGCCGGCGATTTCAGACAAAGACGCCTCGGTTTACTTCTTGCCGTAGCGCTGCATGAACTTGTCAATGCGGCCTTCCGTGTCCATCACGGTCTTCTTGCCCGTGTAGTAGGGATGGCATGCGGAGCAGACGTTGCAGGACATTGCCTTCACGGTGGAACGCGTTTCAATCACGTTACCGCAAGCGCAGGTAATGGTTGCGTCTTCGTACTTCGGATGGATGTCTTTCTTCATGATGGAAAAGCCTTTCAATTCGAAAATGTCTTCACACTATAACATAACTGAGTTTATTGCGTCAATCCTCTATTTTTATAGAATGTCGTTTTATCGGAATTGTTACGCGGCGTTAGACTTACTTCTTTCGAATGCGAATTTTGAAGAGTTCTGTGGTATCTACGAGTGGAAGACGGAGTTTCAGCGTTTGACGATTGGCATCTCCTGCGGTGATGTCTGCTTCCGGGAGGTCGGTTGAGAGGGCTGTGCGTGGGTCAATGCGTGACAGAAGAATCTGCTCGGCAAAGGTGACTGTGTCGCCAGCTTGAAGTGTCACCCAACAGCCATCAGCATCAAATGTAATATCTGTCACAGCGAGTCTGTAACGCACAGTGACGGTGTTCTGCGTTTTGTCTGTCGTGAGTGCTCCATCAAAGCAGCAGATTGCATCACTGAGTGTGGCTGCGGAGAGCGGCGTTTCTTTACCATTATCTAATAGAATGGTTTGCGGTATGGTTCCGCCTGTTGCTGCAAGTAAGCGGATCTTTGCCGCATCGCTATAGTCTGTGGTGTCTTCCGGATAGTGTTTGGGGAATGTGGTCGTGGTGTCTGAAGTGAAGGTGGTGGTGAGGGTGTAGGGCCCAATGGAGCCTGTTGAGTCGGTTGCGTTGAATTGCCAGGGCGTTGTTTCCGTGGCGGAGTCGTCAGGCGACAGTGTGGTGCTACTGACGGGGTGCACAGTTCCGGAAATACGCAGGTAATAACTTCCTGCGGCAGGTAAAAAGATGCGGCACGCAGCATTGCGGATGTTGTCAAAGAAGACGGTATCATCGCTCCAAAGGGGTTCGGTTGCGGTTGCAATGAGGGTGCCGTCTGCTGCGAGAAGTTCCAGTTTGGCATCAAGAGAGGCGCCTTCGGTCAAACCTTGGAAGTTGGGTAATACTTCGGCTGTCAGCCAACCGGATGCTGCCACTGTGAGTTTAAAAAGGTCACAGTCATTCTGTGTGGAGGAGCCATCGCTTGAAAGGTGTTTACCAATGACACCGCTAACAGTTTGGGTGGCATCTCCTTGGAAAGGTGTGAGTTCGTGAGCTGTGGCGAATGTGTCCCCCACATCATCTTCTGCCAAGGTCAAACACCGTGTCGCCGCAGGATAACACGGCGTTTCGGTGAAGGCGGAGCCGTTTCCATCTCGCAGTCCCAAGAGAATAGCGAAATCATCTTCTGTATTTGTGGCTGATGAATAGGTGCCGCTGTTCCACTGATTGATAAAATCATCCGCATCATAATAATATGTAGCAGCCGAACCATTTACAGTGGGGGCTCCACCCATCACGGGATACCACGTGAGCCCGGTCTTTTGGTATTGCGAGGTATTTAATGTCCCATCAGGCGTGATTTCAACGCCACGATAGTAGTCGGAGGCGTAAAAGTTATCAAAGTAAAGCATCCCGCCATCGTGGGATAATCCCAGCGTGTGTGAAACTTCATGGGTAACCTGTGCCGCAATATTCTGACGGGATTGCACGCTGAAGACATAGACAGGCCGGTCGTGTTGAAATCCGAAGGTCCCTCCACCGGAAAAGGCTCCACTATTGGGATACCACGGGATTGACGTTCCTTCTGCGTAGCCGATGACGACGCGTTTACCATAGATGTTGTCGGCTTCATTTGCTTTAACGAGGTCATCAAATGCAGGTGTTTCGGTTGTGACATCCACATCAAATGCCGCAAAATCTTCTGCAACCATCCGCCAGATATCATAGATGGCGGCGGCTGTTGGGTAGGGTTGGCTCTTATCTTCTCCGAAGTGCCCCTTGTAAACAAATGGAGCTGTTCGAATAAAGGTCTTTGTGGCGTCATTCAGAGCACTTCTTGCCGCAAGCACATTGGCCATAAAATCATCCACGTACCCATGAAAGTCAAGATAAAGTGTGCGTGTAGCTGTGGGGCGTGAGTGATAAATTGGCACGGCGTTGAGCGCGGGTGTCGTCACGTGTTGAATGTCGGCTACGACGCGTTCCGGTTGTCCGGTTACGGCAAAAGAGAGCCGGTACTGTGCACTGGCCCCCGGCGTTGCGTGAAGGTCACGTGCACTGGTCCACCCTGTTACGGTGCCTTCTGGGTTTTCTGTCGCGTGGTAGGGCGTGCGCCAAAGGGTTTTGTCGGTGATGTCTTCCCACGATGCGTTTGCATCCTCACGGCGTTCCAAATGGTAATCGGTCGCCCGTGCGATGACGCTCCACCCCAAATAAACTTCGTTCGGCCCGGATGGCAGGGCAATCAAGTCGTCGGGTGGCCCCACAAGCGCCTCTGTCTGGATTTCAACTGCGCCTAAATCTGCCGCAACGCCTGAAAGACGTGCATTGCCGAGTGTGTCGTAAAGCAGGCTTGTTGCCTTGGCAGCACCATTGATTGCACTTGAGGCGGCGGTAGGAATGCAATGGGGCACCGATGAGGTCGTTGTCGTGAGGGGCAGAGCTTCGGTTGTAATCAAACAGTTTGTTTGCGTCGGCGTGGAGGACCCGCCAAGCGTGACGCTGCCTGTGGCATTCAGGTTTCCTGCCACGGTACAATGGATGAGTGACACAGTCGCATTGAGCGCAGTGATGGCACCAAAGGAGACTGTGGCCGTATTCGCAATGGTACTATTGTAAAGGGTGACAGGGGTGGTGGCAATGTAAACTCCGCCGGCATAGCACAGTTGTCCTGCTGCCGAGGTGCCACAGGCGGTAATTGAGAGGCAGCTTCCGGTGACCGCGCCACTACCTTGTATGGAAAGCCCCCCCGTGCGTGTCGCGAGAGATACGGTTCGGGATTCGGTGATGGCAAAATTGGCAAGAAGAATGGGAGCAGTATTGGTGTTGGCAATTGCAAGGCCAAACCCATGGAACGTCACCGGCTGGGTGAAAGCTCCGGTTTCAGGATTTTGCGAGAGAATCAGGAGCGAACCGTTTGCGGCTTGTCCATTCAGCGTGATAGCCGCTGTTCCCGTCCATGTTTGTGAAGTGCGCCCATCCAACTGGATGATGTCATCGCCTGCGGTGCTCAACGCGGTGTTGATCGCGGCTTGCAAAGAGGTTGGGTCGGTCGCAGTGCGGATGATTGGGGCAGCCGTTTCCGAGAGACCTAATTCGGGGAAACGTGCGCGAATCTGTGCCAACGGATGTTGGGTCTCTGCTGCCAAGAGCCCAAAGGTGGCCAGCCCGGCAACAAAAAGTAAAGTTAAACGGATCGTAGAATGGGACATACGACACCTTTGTTAAAGCACCTGAAATACGCTAAAAAGGGTAACACATCCCATCCTCTCCTGCAATAGGGGCTGCGTTCAAAGACACACCTCTCCTTTAAAAAATGGAATGGCGGCTGTATTGAGGCGCTTCTGAAAAGGATGTGGACAAGGAAGCGTAGGACTGGGTGACACCATTTGAGCAGACTGCGAGCACAACTGTGGCGAATCTCACCACCAGCCAGTTTCAAATCTGCGATGTGACAACCTTTTGTAAACTGAAATGGATGGAAAAGAGTGAAAGAAAGAGGAAAACATTCGCTTCGGTTCAACTACCATCAAAGCATTAATGAACGCCTTGTAGATCTCTATTCTCTAAAGGTCTGATTTCAATGCGAGAGTAGATAGGCCTTAAAACCTGTCATCGTAAAGCGCATCCATCCACGCAAAAGCCTCCAATCCTGACCCCTCACGCCCTGACTCGCCGTCAGTTTCAGTCAAACCGATTTTCAATTTCACTGAAACTGATTTGCGGTTTCACTGAAACTGATTTGCGGTTTCACTGAAACTGATTTGTGGTTTCAATGAAACTGATTTGTGGTTTCACTGAAACTGATTTGTGGTTTCAATGAAACTGAATCGGTCTTCGGGGCGAAGAGCGCTTCATCTAAAGCGCATTCCGCACCAAATGTCGCTCTCTTCATACGTTACTTCAGGCCTTAAAGATACGAAAGTCGGTCACTTCCAAGGAGAGAGTAGAATCGCCTCTATAGTATATGTTAAGCTCAAAAGGCGGGAAAGTGGGGTGCCCATCACGAGAGCAGTCTTTGCAAAACCGAGGGACAGGCCCAACAATGGACCTGCACAGAACAGGTGGCCATCTCCTGTGAGAACTTACTGTGACAAGGGCAGGCTGTCGCAGGGCCGTGCTGTGATGCGATAGTGACAAACGGAGATATATGAGATATCAGGTGTGATCATCGCGGTAATGTTCTGTGGCGGGCCATTGTTGGCCCGCTATCTCTTTTCTTAAAATCGCACTCTTGTAATAGAGCCTTGATGAAATGTGTTACACGGCTACTTGGAAGGATTTTGTTTCTTTGAAGGGGTGCTTGTGAAGCCTTACGATTTGACTGATGTGAAGCATCGGATGACCCGAAGGTTGAACGGGTGGGACTATCGTCAACGCGCCATTTACTTCATTACTCTTACTCTTCAAGATCGCACCTCTCTATGGTTAGGGCGATTGACGAGTGCTGAATCTGATGGGGCGGTAAAACATATGATCCAGTTGACGGATTATGGTCATGCGTGTTTGGCAGCGTTGGCGGAATTGCCCAAACATTATCCACAGGTCAGCCTCCTTGAACTGCAGGTTATGCCAGAACATGTTCATGTGGTGCTCTTTGTTCATCAGGAATTGCCCGTGCCATTAGGGAATCTGATGCGTGGGGTTAAGGCTGGCGCGCGGAAACGTTGGATGCAAATCGGTGAGGAGCAAGGTCTGAAGACGCCTCAATGGGCCCCCGGTTTTCAAGATACCGTACTCTTACACGAACATCAACTTACAAGAATGTGTGCCTATGTGCGTGACAATCCTCGCAGGTTGGCTGAGAAACAACTGCATCCGGACTACTTCAACAAGGTGCGGCACATTGAATTGCCTTTGTATCAAACGTCATTCGTCGGGATGTTTCACGCTTTGGGTAATCTTCATCTCTTGAACTATCCGCTCTTCCAAATACAGTGTTCCCGACGATGGCTGACCTATCAACGAGTGAACCTGCGAACGGGCGGTATAAAAATGCTTCGAAATGCACAAGGAGAGCCTCAAATCGCACAGCAAACTACCGACTATCAGGCTGTGTTGAATGAAGCTTTAGCGGCTGTAGCAAAAGGGTGGGTCCTTTTGAGTCCGTGTATCGCAGATGGCGAACGGCAAATTGCACGTGAGGTACTTAATCGGGGAGGGCGTCTTGTCGTTCTTCGAAATAGGGGCTTTCCTCCCCATGGTGAAAAACCTTCAGGTCGAGCATTTGATGCTTGTGCCCAAGGACGGCTTTTACAACTTGCACCTGCTGCGTGGCCTTATGTGGAAAGTGAAAAACCGATGACACGTGTTGATGCGATTATTCTCAATCGCTTGGCACAATGGATCGCAGCAGAGACCGCGGCGCACATCACCTATCACGGTTGTCAACCGAGCGAAGTGGATGCACTTGCTGCGAGAGCAGTCTTTGCAAAACCGAGGGACAGGTCCATGGACCTGCACAGAACAGGCGGCCATCGCGGTGATGTCCTGTGGCGGGCCGCAATAAGCTAAAATGCGTGAGATATCAGGTGTGATCATCGCGGTGATGTTTTGTGGCAGGCCATTGTTGGCCCGTAAAACATCCCTTCTATCGCCCTTTTCAGGAAGTTTTAGCAAATCCATCGGAAGACCTTCAGAAATACTTCTATGCTACGGATCATCACTGGAAAGCCACAGGAGCATTGAAGGCTGCGCCTGATATTGTGCGACAGATTGAAGCTGTCTTAAATCTCCCACAACAGGATTTGAAAAGGTCGTGACGTTAGAGTGATGGGGAAAGGTGGGTGTGTGAGTGTGCCGCATCCGAACCGCTTACGGTCGCAATCAGAATGTCGAACTTTAGATGGATGCTTTTCTTGTATCGGGGCGGATTGGGCATAGAGAACGTGGTATAATGATGGGACTATGAGTGAAGATCCCGTTGCGGCCGTATCCGAGCAACCTGAAAAGGTGCCGTTTGTTCATCTGCATGTCCATTCTGCATACTCCTTATTAGATGGTGCGTGCCAGGTGCCAGCGTTGGTAAAACGTGCAAAGGCCCTGAATATGTCGGCTTGTGCCATTACGGATCACGGTAATCTTTACGGATTGAAGGCGTTTTATGATGTCTGTCGCAAAGAGGGGATTAAGCCGATTCTGGGATGTGAAGCGTATGTGGCACGCTTGGGACACAAGGATCGCACGGTTCGCAGTGGCGATCACTTAATTTTACTGGCAAAGAATCTAACGGGTTATCATAACTTATTGCGCTTGATTTCGTTGGCGCATGTTGAGGGTTTTTATGGGCGGCCGCGCATAGATCGGGAGTTGTTGGATCAGTATCACGAGGGGTTGATTTGTTCTTCCGCCTGTATTGCCGGTATTGTGCCGCGCATGATTATGGAGGGACGTCTGGAAGAAGCCGAAGCAGAAGCGCGGTGGTATCAGCAACGCTTTGGCGAAGATTACTATTTGGAGATTATGTTACACCATTCCACGGTGCGTGGTTATGGTGAAGAGGAGCGCGAGGATCTCTATCAACGTCAGTTGAAGGTGAATGCGGCTATTTTGGCTTTGGGGCGCAAGTTGGGGATTAAGGTAATCGCAACCAATGACGTTCACTTCCTGAAAGAGAGCGATGGTCCGGCGCATGATGTGCTGTTGTGCGTCAGTACGGGTAAGAAATTGGATGACGAGAAGCGGTTGCGCTATACGCAGCAGGAGTGGCTGAAGAGTTATGAGGAGATGTGTGCCACCCTGCCGGATAATTTAGAGCAGATTCACAATACGGTCGAGGTGGCGGATAAGATTGAAGTCTATGAATTGGACTCGCCACCGATTATGCCGAAGTTTCCCATTCCGGAGAGCTTTGGTTCAGAAGCATCCTATTCCGAACGCTTTGATGAAGCGGCATTGCGGAGCGAATTTGACCGCTATGACAAGTTGGGTGGCTATGAAAAGGTGCTGCGTATCAAGTTGGAGAGCGACTATCTGGAGCACTTGACGTGGCAGGGTGCCGCACGCCGTTGGCCAGATGCAGCATTAACAGAAGAGATTAAAGAGCGGTTGACGTTTGAACTCTCCACGATTAAGCAGATGGGTTTCCCCGGTTACTTCTTAATCGTGCAGGATTACATCACCTCTGCGCGTGAAATGGGCGTGATTGTGGGGCCGGGTCGTGGCTCGGCCGCAGGAAGTGCTGTGGCGTATGCCCTGACAATTACGGATATTGACCCGATTAAGTATGACCTGCTCTTCGAACGCTTTTTGAATCCGGATCGTATCTCCATGCCGGATATCGACGTGGACTTTGACGATAATGGGCGTGGTCAGGTCTTGGAATGGGTTACGCAAAAGTACGGAGCTGAACGTGTTGGTCATATTGCCACCTTTGGCATTATGGCGCCGAAGAGTGCAATTAAGGATGTGTGCCGTGTATTGGATTATCCAATCCCGGATGCGAATGCATTGGCCGCTCTGATTCCAGACACGCCCAAGATCACCTTTGCCAAGGCGTTTAAGGAAAACCCGAAGCTGAACGAAGTGATGGAGGGGGATGATCCCTTAAAGCGGCGGATTCTGGAATTGGCAATGAATCTGGAGGGAACAACGCGTAACTCCGGCGTTCATGCGTGTGGCATCATTATCAGCCGCGACCCGCTTATGGAAACTATCCCGGTGGCTCAAACGCCGGGAGAAAGCCTCTTAACAACGCAATACGATGGCCACTTTGTCGAGCCTATTGGGTTGTTGAAGATGGACTTTCTGGGGTTGAAGACGCTCTCGGTGTTGAAGGCGTGTCTGGCGTCTATTAAAGAGTCGCACGGCATCGAAATCGATATGGATAAGATTTCGATTGAAGATAAAAAGACCTTTGAACTCTTCTCGCGCGGTGAAACGGACGGTCTGTTCCAGTTTGAATCGGATGGTATGAAGGCACACTTGCGATCGCTTCGTCCAAACCGGTTTGAAGACCTGGTCGCTATGAATGCACTCTATCGCCCCGGACCGATGGCGTACATTCCCTCCTTTATCAAACGTAAGCATGGCGAAGAAGCAATTGCTTACGACCATCCGTTGATGGAGAAGTATTTGCAGGACACCTATGGCATCACGGTCTATCAGGAACAGGTGATGCTGTTGTCGCGTTTGCTGGGCGGTTTTACCCGTGGCGAATCGGATTCGTTGCGTAAGGCAATGGGTAAGAAGCAACTCGAAACCATGGAAAAACTCTATGTGAAGTTCGTGGATGGGTGCTTGAAGAATCCGGAATACATGAAGCACTGCAAGGATGAGGCTCAGGCCAAAGCCATTGCAGAAAAGATCTGGACAGACTGGAAGGCCTTTGCCTCTTACGCATTTAACAAGTCGCATTCAGTGTGCTATGCGTATGTGGCGTATCAGACAGGCTATTTGAAGGCGCATTATCCAGCAGACTTTATGTGTGCACAAATCTCTTCAGAAATTGGCAACTTTGATAAGATGCCAATGTTAGTTGCAGCAGCAGCCGATATGGGTTTGACTGTCTTGCCACCGAATGTGAATACGTCACGGAGTGTTTTTGCTCCGGAGGGAGAGGCTGCGATCCGCTACGGTTTGGGGGCGATTCGCGGTGTGGGTGAAGCGGCAGGCGAACAAATCGTGGCTGAACGCAAGGCCAATGGCCCGTATACCGGTCTGATTGATTTCTGCAAACGGCTTTGCGGTGCACAGGCAAAAGCCGCAAATGACAATCGCCTGGCGGTGAGTAAACGCACCATTGAAGCGCTGATTCGTAGTGGTGCAATGGCTTGTTTCAAGGATGTGTCACAAGGACGCCTCTTAGCGAATATTGATTTTGCCTTTTCCCGAGTTTCGGAAGCGGATAAAGATTCCGCAAGTGGGCAGACATCGCTCTTTGATATGTTGGGCGGTGAAGCAAAAGATGCGTTTGGTTCGGAGGAATTGCCAGAGGCTCCGGATCGGACAGAGCGTGAAAAATTGCAGGACGAGCGTGATTTGCTGGGCGTTTATCTGACGGGACATCCGGTGGAACGCTTCCGGACGTTGGTGCGTTCGTTCCGGACGGTTACCGCAGAACGTTTTGCGACCACATGCAAGAATCGAGATGCGGTACGCATTGCAGGGATTTTGAGCGGTGTCCGCAAGGCGTTATCTAAGACGACAAAGAAGCCATGGGCTGAATTAACGTTGGAGGATGGCACCGGCACCGTAAAAGCGTTGGCCTTTAATGACGCATTCAGCAAAAACGAAGAAGCGTTTGTTGTAGATACTCCGGCCTTAATTTGCGGTGAAGTGAAGATTGAAGAGGGGCGCGATCCCGTCATCTTTGCACAGGAATTTTATCCGCTTCAGGAGGCGCCTGCGGTCTTTGCCAAGAATATTCGCATCCGATGCCGCGTGGATAATGATGTGCCGTCGGCAGAAAAGATGAATCGTCTGCGGGATATTTTCACTGCTCATCCCGGCGGTTTTCCTGTTAGTGTGCTGCTTGATTTACCGGGTGCACGGACGGCTCTGTTGGAACCCGATCCGTCATGGACCATTAATCCGACGCCAGCCTTTATAGAAGAGGTGGAGGCGCTTTGCGGTCGCAATTCGGTGTCGTACACGCTCAAGAATGAGGGCATTTATGGCGATCCGAAACGAAATCGCCGCCGTTTTTATCCACGCGACAATAACTGAGTCGCATTCATCCGGAGACTCAATCCGTTTTGTACTGGTGGAATTAATGATTATGTTACAGAAACTCATCCAAAAGATTAAAACGATTCCCTTTAAGGCTTGGCTGGGGTCTGCAGATTCAATGGCGCAGACTGGATTATTCGGCTTTGCTTTCTTTGCTCTCCTGCTAACAGGTGCAGCCGTGCCGGTCTATACGCAGTGGACAGGCGGTTTGCCGATCGGCCCACTTGTGCTTCCTCTGATTGTGATGGGAGCCACGGCCGCCTTTGTTTTGGGACGCTATGCCGCGCACCTTTGTGGCAATCGTGTTTGCGCGTGGTTGGCTGTCCTTGGCGCACTCCTTGCCTTTACGGCCTTTGGCGATATGGCACAAGCCGTGGATGCTTGGCGTTTATTGGCACTTCGGATTGGTCTGGACTATGGAACGTGGCACCAGTTTACCTATCGTGCTGGACTGTTGTGGTTTGGCTGGGCGGCAGTGGTGCTACCGTTTCTTTTTGTGCGTGTCCAATTTCCACGTGCGAAGCGGATTCTTTTTGTGGGTACTTGTTGTGGTTTGATTGTGGCACGGATACTTTCTGGTGTCGCTCCGATTGCACTCTATGATGTGGCATTGGCAGGTCTCCTGTTTTCTGCGTCAGTGCTACTGATAGGGCTCTGTCAGACGTGGCTTACCCGGGGGCTGACAATTGCTATGGGCGTTGTGTTGCTGGCGGGATGGTATTTTGGTTCGCAACGCCCCTCTGAAGATTTGCTACAGGATGTCTATCCCTTTGCACCGATTGCCGCCCGTGATGGGGTGTATACGGGCGAGAAAAATGCAGGTTTTACCTTTAAGTCCGGCGCGGTGATTCGCACCGAAGGTCTGGACGCCGCCGCGATTACGGCGTCACAGCTTATCCCTGTGCTCTTCTTTCCTGCAGAATCGGCACGTATTGCCGTGCGCTCACAAACGGGTTCGGCACGCTTCTCAACGGCTGAAACGGGTTCGTTAAAGGGGCAATAACAGGCCATTTGGGTGGAAGTGCCCCCAGCATGGAATCGCACCGAGAGGGATTACTACGGCAAGTCTGCGATTCAAGCGGTGAAGGATCATCTGGCTCCCGATGGGATTCTGGTTTATGACAATGATGGTCACGCGCTGGATGCCAAGATGATGATGACACGTATCGCTGTCTTGCGGAAGCACTTTGCGTATGTGCAACTCTGGATGACGAGCCGCAATCATTGGCAGTTGGTCGCCTCTCAGGTGCCCTTCCGGATGGATACAATGGCTCTCTCGTCCTTGCTGGATCGGGAAGCAATTGCCACGGCATTGACAAAGGCCAATATTGAAACGCCGTTGACGCTGCTCTCGTGTTGTTTTGTCGCCGACACGGCACGGTTGGATGCCTTTTTAGCCGAAGCAATCTCACCCAAAATCCCGCGTGGCACGGCCGGCGCTGCCCGTCGATTGCTCTTTGATGGCGTGGGCAGTAAACGTTTGGAAGAGGCGTTTCAGCCCTATTACGATATGGAGATGCCGTGGGTGACGGTTCCTGATGAGATTGCCTCAGAGTTGCGTTTGGTTTTGGCATCGTTGCGCAGTGCCCGTATTTTGGCGATGAAGGGGCAGTATGCCGAGGCTTCCAAAGCCAATCCGACCGATCCATATGTGCAAAGTCTGGCCGAACGTGAGTGTTTCGCTGCACGTGCTTTTGAAAAGATGGCCGAACATGATAAGGCGTTGCAACTCTACAATTCGGCCTTTGCTATTGCCCAACCGCACGTTGCCGATGTTCTGGATGCCGCTACCATTGCCCAGACATCCGGCGATCCGGAACGTGCCGCCCCTTACTATGATTTAGCTCGCCGCTTGGCTCCGACGTCTCCTGATGTGCTGATGCGTCAGGCAACGTGGCAGTTTGAGAATGGTCATCCACTTCAGGCGGAGCAAACGGCACAGCAGGCTTTGAGCAATATCGACCATCCGGAGCGTTATCCTGATGAAACTGCCGCCGTGATGTTCTTTATCGCCCGCACACAAGCGGCCCAACCGGCGCGCATTCAGGAGGGGTTGAGGCTGGCAAAACAGGTGATTGAAGCTACTGACAATCCTGAATTGAAGGCGCACTTTGTCCCGTTGTATGGTCAGATGCGGATTGATGCCGGGGATGCGGTCGGCGGTGTGCGGATCAAACGGCACTGGGAGGCCTATGGAGAGTTGCTCCCGGAAACGCCTAAAGCTGAAGGGAATCAACCCTAATGAAACGCTATTATATTCTCGGTGCCGGAGGCTTGGGTCGTGAGCTCTGCCACTGGTTGAAGGATGCCCATGCGGAATGTGCCGGGTTTATTGACGATAATCCGCACGCATTGGCGCGTTATACGGGTTATCCTGCGGTGATTGGTGATACCGATTCCTGTCCACTGGATTTGCCGATTCTCTGCGGTATCGGCCAGAATACCGTGCGTCAAGGGTGCGTGGCGCGCTTACAGGAGCGTGGCGCCACCTTTGCTTCGTTTATTCATCCGCTGGCCAAAGTGCTGCCCTGCACCTTGGGTGAGGGAGCTGTCGTGGCACCCTTGGCGTATATTGGCGCGGATGCTGTGATTGGGGACTTTCTCTTTATTCAAACAGGTGCTGTGATTGGACACGATGTGCAGGCCGGAGCTTTCCTGCGGATGGATACCACCGCCTTTCTGGGTGGCTTCTCGGCTGTAGGTGATGGCGTGACCCTGCATACGGGGGCGAAGGTGATGCCGGGCAAAAAGGTAGGGGATGGCTGCACGATTGGAGCAGGATCGGTTGTCATCAGCAACTTGCGCGCTGGCAGCACTGTCTTTGGCGTCCCGGCGCAACGCCTCTGATTACTCGTCGCAACGCACAGGTTCAGTATGGAAACAGACAAAATCGCCCTTCAACGTGTTTGTCATCCGCGCCTCTCGTCAGAAACAGAATGGACGGCTTTAGGCGATGTGAGCCTTCTGGATGCACCGTTGCGGGTGCCCGTGATTCTCTCGCGGTCGCTGAAACCCGATCAGATTGCGGCTGCTTATCAACAGCTTGAGGCGGCAGTGCGTCGGGGAGCGGTGGTCGTAGGCGGCTTTGTGTCACCTGCAGAAAAGCAGGTGGCCCGCCAGTTAGCCCGTTTCCCTGACTTGAAATTAATCCGTGTTGTACCTTTCTCTTTATATAATTACCCGCTGACTGCGTCGGTAAAGGCGCGCATTCAACAGGGCACAAC
>JAFTHG010000258.1 GCA_017457555.1 Kiritimatiellia bacterium
ATTTCAGGCTTTGCTAAAATCTTATTTTTGACAATCTTAAGAAAGTTTGTTATCCTAAAAGGAGGGTGAGAGTAGTTTTTATGGAAAAGAGGATAGTGCAACCGACGGGGGAGCCCCCGAACTCCCACGGCGGAAACTTACCCTTCTTGAAGGCGTGTTTTAGGCGGGATTTGTTTTTGGCAAGGCCGGTTGAAGACGGAATTGAGAACAAATGAAAAAGAAGAATACCTTTTTCGTGCTTTACAATCGCATGAGGTAAGAATGAAACGCCTACTTTTGCTTTATTGTTTTGCGTTAGGGATAGCCACATCTCTTGTGGCGGAGACAGAAATCGTCAGTGATTAGGCACACGTGAATCACTCGGGATGACCGGGGGACGATTGTGTTAGGGCTGTGGTGTTTTTTTTTTAGATGAGGTAGTACGCATAAATGAAAATTGCTTCGGTGCACATGACGATGACACATCACGATTCCAATTGAAAAAGTAGTCGGTAGTGATGAAATGGGGTGGAGTTATGTTATACTAATTCTCCATTATTTTTGAGTTGATGTGAGAAGTTCGTATGGCGCCCCGTAAAAAGCGAATCGCGAAAGTTGCAGAGTCTCCTTCTTTGGCAGATATTGCCGGAGAGGCTCCTTTGTGCCGTCAGTTACCACAGGATATTGAGGCGGAGTGCGGTTTATTGGGGTCTATTTTGATTGATCCGCCACGTGTATGGGATTTGTGTACGACGCGTGGGATTGTGCCTGAGGCCTTTGTGGATCCGGCACACCGCATCATTTATGGCGCGATTGAACGGTTGGCCCGTCAGGGGCAGCCGATTGATGGTATCACGTTGGATAACTATTTGAAGGCAACGAATGAGTCGGAGACGGTGGGCGGCCTTCAAACATTGAAGCTGTTGATGGATCGCACGCCAACGAGTGCACATGCCGGTTATTACATTGACTTGGTGATGGGGCAGTATGTGCGCCGTTCGATTTTGGGTGCGGTGCGGTGTGTGGAAGAGGATGTCTACAATGCGGCGTTGAGCCCGGATTATGTGCTGAGTACTGCGGAGAAGACGATTCTGTCTATCGGAGAGAAGCGCAGTAATAAGGGGTCGGAGGTCAATTGGAAGCAATCGGTGGATGAAACGCTTTCAATGTTGACGCGTCAGCTGGAATCACCGGGTGAACTCTCGGGTATTTCGACAGGATTTAAGGCGTTGGATAGCCAGTTGCGTGGATTGCATCCGGGCGAAATGATTGTGCTGGCGGCCCGTCCGTCAATGGGTAAGACCTCTTTGGCGATGAATATCGCAGAGTGCGTGGCGCGTGGTACGGATATTGACGGTTTCCCGCAGCGGTTCGGTGGCAAGCCGCAGCCCAAACGTGGCGTCTTGGTCTTCTCCTGTGAAATGCCTCAAGTGCAATTGACCGCGCGTATGTTGTGCGGTATGGCCGGGATTTCTGCGCGTGAAGTGGAGCGGGGGGGCCGTTTCCTGAAGAAAGATCAGGTTTTGCCGAAGTTGCGGTCAGCGGCGAAGGAATTGGCAGAGATGCCCATCTACTGCGATGATCAGGGTGGACTGGACGTGATGGAACTGCGTGCCCGGGCGCGTCACATGCACAAAAAGTATTCCATTTCGCTCATCGTGATTGACTATTTGCAGTTGCTGAATCATCGTGAGTTTGCTCAACAGGGGCAGCAGGTGATGGTGTCGAAGATTTCCGGTGAAATCAAGGCCATGGCGAAAGAACTGAATGTGCCCGTGTTAGTGCTGTCGCAGTTGTCGCGTGCCAATGAGCAGCGTGGCGGTGATGAGAAGCCGAAGAATTCTGACCTGCGTGACTCCGGTGCTATTGAACAGGATGCCGACGTGATTCTGCTCTTGCGGCGTCCGAGCTTCATGGGGTCTAAAGTGCCGGAACATGACGATCGCTTGCTGGCGATTGTGGATGTGTCGAAAAACCGTAATGGCGCAACGGGTGAAGTGCGTTTGGACTTTGATGGTGCCATTACGCGCTTCAAGAAACGTATTGAAACGAACCCGGATAAGCAGAACATTGAATCGGATGACTGGGAGCCAGCCAACGATTCACCGAAACCGTGATTGTGTGTATGATTTCAAAGTCCAGAACAAGGAAGAACCCGATGAAAAGACAGTCATTCCTGATGATAGCGGCCCTGATGATGTGGGCGTTGCCGTGCTTGGCGAATGCCAATGAAGCCGCCTCCTACATTACCGTCAGCGAAGTGCGCGTGCGTGCGGATGATACGTTTGGTATTGACCCGACGGAAGCAGTGTTGGCGATGTGTTCGGTGCAGACCGGATTCCGCGCGGAGCAGGTGGATGTGCAAAAGGCCATTAGTGCAGATGTGAAAGCGCTCTTGGCGACACCAATGTATGCCAAGGTGGATGCTGCCATTGGCGTAGATGATCAGCAAAACTGGATTGTGACCTATACAATCAGCCGTCGTCCGCAATTGGCTGCAGATCCGGCGATAGATGGTATTGATGGCGTAATCCGTCAGTCCAAGGCTGAACAAAAGCTGAAATTGAAGCGGAATGAACGTATTGATGAGGCGATTGCAGCTGCCGCCGCAGGACGTCTGCGAACAGAACTCGAAGACCGGGGCTACGTGGATGCAAAGGTAACTTTTGAAATTCGCCACGCAGAAGCACCGGGGTATGCTTTCTTGACTTTCTTTGTGGATGCCGGATCCGAACGCTCTATCCGTGACTACTGCTTTGAAGGGAATACGGCCTTTGACCACGATACGCTGGCTAAAACATTCGGTTGGAAGCCGCTCTACAACCCTTTGAGTTGGTTCTCGGATTATCCTGTTTCCGATGCGAAATTGGATGATGCGCGCGCCGCAATGACAGGGGTGTATGTGGATGCCGGTTATCTGGATGCTACAATCAGCACGCCGGAATTGCGTCAGGTTGAGGGTGAAGAGACTGGACGGTGTGATGCCGTCTTTACCGTGTCGGAGGGGGATGTCTACACGATCGGTAAAATTACCGTGAATGGCGCACAGATTTATGGCAAGGAAGCGCTTGAAGCGGCGGCGGAAGGTGCCCTTCAAACCTTTGAGAATCGCACAGCGACAGCAAAGGCATTGGCTGCGGTGCGTCAGGCGATTGAAGACTACTATGGATCGCGTGGTTATGTGGATACGTATGCTGTGCCGCAGATGACTGCGCGTGCAGAGGCTCCCGTAGTGGACTTGGACTATCGTTTGCATGAGGGTGAACAGGTGCGTATCCGCAATATTGAAATCCGCGGTAATGCGATTACGCAGGATAAAGTGATTCGCCGCGAATTGGTGATTCAGCCGGGTGAATTCTATGACAGTCGCCTGATTCAGCGTTCGGAAGCGCGTCTGCGTAACTTGCGTTACTTCACAGAAGAGAGCGGCGTCACCTCCTTCACGGTAAAGACGCCGAATAAGGGTGAGCGTGATCTCGTTTTCAACGTGCGTGAAGAGCGTACGGCAGAGTGGGGACTGGGCGCCGGTATCAGTACGATTGACAGCGTTTTCGTCTTCGCAAAGGTTACGCAGACCAACTTTGACCTCTTCAATCCCGGCAATGGGTTCCGCGGTGGTGGTCAGCGCGCCAGTGCTGGTGTGGAAATCGGTAGCCGTCGTCAGACGGTGGATTTGAGCTGGACGCAGCCGTGGCTCTTTGATATGCCGCTCTCGTTCACGGTAAATGGTTACCGTAAGCTGCGCTGGTTTGACCACTATGACGAAATCCGCACGGGTGCATCCTTCACCTTCTCGTGGAAGCCGACGCCGATTGCAACGCCCTTTGGCGATGTGCAGTTGGATCGTATTGGTGTGAAATACACTCTGGAACAGGTCGCCTATGACGATGAAGATGATGGCGTGTGGTATACTAAAAATGGTGCGCCCTTCTCGTTCACGGGGCAGGATGATGGCATCAACAGCAAACTGCGTTTCTTCTGGTCGGAAAATCATCGCAACCGCCCCTTCTTCCCCACATCGGGTTGGGAAAGCTTAGTCTATGTGGACGTTGGCGTTGGTGGCGACGCGAAGGATTACGGGTTCGGTTTCAATTTCACCAAGTGGTGGGATGCTTGGTCGGATCACACTGTGATGACGCGTTTGCGTTTCTATACCGTGGAAGCTTACAGTGGCGATGTGCCGATGTTTGACCGCTTCTTCCTGGGTGGCGGCCGCACTGTGCGTGGTTTTGAATTCCGTGACGGCGGTCCGAAGGCCTATCGCAATGGTGATCACGTGGGCATTGGCGGTCAGTCAATGTGGTGTGCCACGTTGGAATACACTATCCCATTGGTCTCTGCGCTGAACTTTGCGGTGTTCACCGACATTGGTTCTGCGGGTGAAGATTTCTGTGATTTTGGCGAAGATCTCTTGTGGTCGGCCGGTTGCGGTTTGCGTTTGAACTTGCCGGGCTTCCCAATCCGTCTGGATGTTGCTTTCCCGATTACCAATGATGATGATACTGAGGAAGAAACTTTCACCTTCTGGATTGGTGCGGATTAAGCGTTGGTTTAGAAGAAGACAGTTGTACAGTTGAAAGGAAAGTAAATGAAAAATGTTATGATGATGGCTGTAGCCGTGATGGTCGCTGCGGTGTCTTTTGCCGGTGGAATCGCTGTGGTGGATATGGAAAAGATCCTGGAAGCGCATCCCAATACGCCCAACGATAAGAAGTTGTTGGAAACCACCTTGGACGAGTATTCCAAGGAACGCGATGCGTTGCGTAAGGTGCTTGATGAGAAGCAGGCCGCCTTGGAAAAGATGGTGAAGAGCGCACAGAATCCGATGTTGGCCCCTGCAAAGGCCGCTGAACTCAAGAAGTCGTGCGAAACGGCCTATCAGGAATTGGAACAGGCTCGCGAAAGTGCAGAGATGCAGATGCAGCAGCGTAGCCGCGAACTCTCCGAACTGGAACGCCGCTTGATTAAGCGTACGTCGGAAGAAGTGGTGGAGCAAATCGCTGCGTATGCCAAGGCGCAAGGTTATGATGCCGTGATTTACAAGAATGTCGTGCCGTATGTGGCGGCGGAATTGGAAATTACACAGAAGATTATCGAACTTTGCGGTGGCAAGGTGGAGACTGTGAAGGCTGCCAAGCCGGTAAAGAAAGATACCTCAAAGGCCGCTGAAGAACTCGCACCTCCTGCCAAATTCTAAGCCGTAACAGAACTCTAAATGCTCCAAAAGCGGATGGATTATGGAGCATTCTTTCCAGTAACAAGCGTTTAAATCATAAGGAAACGTATGTCACACGAACTCGAAGAAGGTTTGAAGTTGGATTTGGATTTCACCAAGATTTCCAAGGTTGCAGCCAATATCAAGGAAGATAAAGACCATGTGATTCCGGTGGCGGTGCAGCATGCCGACACAAAAGAGGTGATTTTGCTGGCCTATACCAACCGTTTGGCGATGGAACTGACTTTCAAGACGCGTACGCTGACTTTGTGGTCGACTTCTCGTAATGTCCTGTGGGAGAAGGGAAAGACCTCCGGTGAGAGTTTTGAAGTGTTGGAAGCTCGGGTCAACTGCGAGCAAAATTCGCTGGTGTATCTGGTGCGTCCGCGCCGTGGCAATATCTGCCACACCAAGAATGCTGCGGGCATCCCGCGCAATTGCTATTATCGTTCGGTGAATCTGGACGATGGTGAAACGTTGACCAATCTGGATCCGTAACAGCGTTTGTGCGTCCTTCACGGATGACCACACTTAATGACAGTAACTGGACGGCAGCCCACCACCTCTTTGATGAGGGTGGGCTTTCCGTTGTTTTACCCTGTTATCGGTTGGCGGACAGGCTGGAGAGGAATCTCCGTAAGTTGGATGCACTGTTGGCAGCGCAGGGATTCCCGTATCAAATTATTCCGGTGGACGATGGGAGCGCGGATGGTTCGGCTGAGATTTTGACTGCGCTCGCCACAACAGTGCCATCCATTCATCCCGTACTTTTCCCTGAGAATCGTGGTAAAGGTGCCGCAGTATTACGTGGAGCCACCCAAGCGATGTATGCGTGGGTGCTGTTGCTGGATGGTGATTTTGATTTGGATCCTGCGGTGTTGCCGGCATTTTGTGATGTAGCCGAGCAGAGCCGAGCAGATGTGATAGCTGGGAGCAAACTGCATCCGGCGTCACAAGTCGCCTATCCATTACGCAGACGTATTTTCAGTGCCCTCTATCATCAGTTGACGCAACACGTATTGCATTTAGGCATTCGCGATACACAAAGCGGTATGAAATTGGTGCGTGCAGAAGCTCTGAAGTATGCTACGGACCGTGTGCTGGTGAAGCATTTTGCTTTTGATTTGGAACTCTTTGCCGTGATGCATGGTGGCGGATTCACCTTTGCCGAGGCACCGGTACGTATTGATTTCGGAGTGCGCTGGGGGTGTCTGTCATGGCGGATGTTGTGGCGTACGCTGATAGATACGCTGGCTATTGGCTACCGCTCTCGGATGTTGCACTATTATGAGGGATTGACGCCTCTTCCCGATGTGCCAGCAGCAGCTGATGGGCCGCGCTTCAGTATTATCGTGGCGTGTCCGGGTGACAGTGTGGTGTTGCGGCGATTGATTGAAGCCCTTAAGGTGCAGACGTATCGTAATTTTGAGGTCCTTTTTCTGCCGGATCGTCTCTTGGTGCGTCCGGAAACAAATTACCGTTTCCGCATTTTGGCAACAGGACAAGTGCGCCCTGCCAAGAAACGGAATATGGGTGCGGTGGCCGCTTCCGGTGACATTTTGGTCTTTATTGATGACGATGCGTATCCACGGGAAGATTGGTTGGCCGTGGCCGCTGCACGGTTCACAGACCCTGCAATTGATGCTTTGGGTGGCCCGGGGCTTACGCCTCCTGACGATCCGCCCAAGGCACATCTCTCCGGGGCAATTTTTGCATCACCTTTAGTATCGGGTAATTTCCGGTGCCGTTACTTTATTCAGGGACCCTTACGTCGGGTTGAAGATTTTCCCAGTTGTAACCTTTTTGTGCGAAAGACGGCATTTGAGGCGGTGCGTGGTTTTCGTGAAGACTTTTGGCCAGGGGAGGACACGCTCCTGTGTGCCGATCTTCAGCAACAGGGCTATACGCTGTGGTACGAACCGCGGATGGTGGTTTATCACCATCGACGTCCCGTTTTTGCGCCACATCTGCGTCAGGTGGGGCGTTATGCTCTGCATCGGGGTTACTTTGCGCGACGGATTGGGTTGAACTCCCGGCGAGTCTCCTATATGATTCCGGCTCTGTTTGTTTTGGGTCTGACCTTCGGTGTTCCGGTTTGCTGGGCTGTACCCTGCTTGTGGTGGTGCTATGGGGCAGTGGTCGCACTCTATTGGGTGCTGACGTGGGCAGATGCGCTTCTGGAAGCCCCTTCAATTCGAATGACTGTCCCGTTTTGGTTTGGTTTAGTCGCCACACATATGTGGTATGGCGTACGCTTTATTCAAGGCGTATTGTCTCGCCGGATGCCGTGTGGCGTGGTGCCCTTTGATCATCGATAATGAATTAGGGAGGTGTGAAGATGCGTTTGATCGGACCTCATGTTTCAGCGTCGGGTTCTCCAGCAGCAGCGATTGCGAATGCGCAGGCCGTAGGTGCAACGGCGTTTGCTCTCTTTGTGAAGAATCAACGGCAGTGGATTGGCAAGCCGCTCGCCGCTGCTGATGCACAACGTTTTGTAGCAGATTTGCAAAAAGCAGCCTATACGGCCGCACAAGTTTTGCCGCATGCCGGCTATTTGATCAATCTGGCCAATCCTGATCCAGAGATGCATCAAAAGAGTATGGGCTCTTTTTTAGATGAATTGCACCGTTGTGAAGCCTTGGGTTTGGATCGGTTGAATCTGCATCCGGGCTCGCACTTGAATAAACTCTCGGTGGAGGCTGCATGTGACCGCGTAGCAGAGAGTATTAATCATGCGCTGTCTGAAACGCAGGGGGTGACGGTGGTGATTGAGAATACTGCCGGGCAGGGGGCTTACCTCGGATCAAAGCCAGAAGAGTTACAACGCATCATCTCCGGAGTCGCGGATCAATCACGTATTGGTTTTTGTATTGACACGGCGCACACCTTTGCCGCAGGGTATGATTTGCGTGAAGAGAAGGGGTTTGAACGTTTCTTTGATGAATTGGAGTCACGTATTGGACTGCGCTTTCTGAGAGGGATGCACCTGAATGACTCCAAAACCGATCTCGCTTCGCACCATGACCGACACGAGTCGTTAGGTAAAGGTTACTTAGGATGGGGCGTCTTTGAACGTATTGTAACCGATGCGCGGTTTGAGAATGTACCGTTGATTTTGGAAACGCCAGACGATACACTTTGGGCAGATGAAATCGCACATTTGCTCAACGTTGTGAGATAGCGTCATTTCCAGAGAGGAAACTGTTTAGGAAATTTCCGGAAAGCTGAAAAGAACGCGTCAATAGACAGAAATGTCTTGTTAGTTAAGTCTTGAATGGCGTACAACTACCAAATGTTCTCGCCCTGAAGTCTTTGTAAGGGCTTGCCGAGATGCGTAAGAATGTACTTTCCGTGCTTTTTTCATACCTTGGTGTATTTGTTTCTTGCGATTTTCTGCGAAATATGATATCTTTCGCGCACATCTATATCTATTTGTTATTCAAAAGGATTTGATAAATGAAGACAGACGTCCAGAAGGTTTCTTCCTGCCGCGTGAAGGTGATTGTTGAAGCGACTGCTGAAGAGATTGACCCGATTATGAAGGGTGTCCGCAGCGCATTTACCGCGCAGGTGAAAATCCCCGGTTTCCGTCCCGGCAAGGCTCCGTGGGCTCAGATTGAAAAGCTTTACGGCAAGAATATTCAGGAAGAAATTAATCAGCGCGTCACCCGTACGTTGGTTGACAAGGCTTACGCTGAAGTCAAGAATATTGCTACGCTCGTTAACGTGGAAGATTTCAAGGCAGCGCAGGGGCAGGGCGCTTCCGTGGCCGTAACCATCGATACCATTCCTGAATTTGATATGCCCGACATCGCCAAGTGGCAGGTGAAGAAGATGAATCTCGACGTGACCGAAGAGGAAATCGCCGAGCGTATGGATAGTTTGCGTCAGATGGCCGCCTCCTTTGAAGAAGGCACCGCAGAAGACGTGGCTACCGAAAGTGACTTGATTGCAATCACCTTCACTTCGGACTTGGATAAGGAAACGCTCTCTGATGCAGCCAAGCACTACGCTGCGGATGATGAATACTGGGTGCAGTTGCGTGAAGATGCCTTCATCCCGGCACTGAGCACAGTCCTGCTGGGCAAGAAGATTGGCGAAACCGTTACGCACAGCGCAACGTATGCAGAAGACTTCCGTTTGACAGATCTCGCTGGTAAGACTGTTAATTACACCATCACAATCAAGACGATGCGTAAGATGCGCCCGGCAACAGATGAGAGTATGTTGACGCGTTTCGGCGTAAAGGATATGGACGAACTTCGTACCAATCTGACCGGCAACATCAAGGATTCCAAGAAATACGGTGAAGAATCCCGTGCCACCAAGGAACTCTGCGAAGCAATTGAGAACTCGGTCTCGTTTGACCTGCCGCAACGTGTATTGGAAGAACGCGTCTATGACGAGCTCGCCATGGATCCTTCCAAGCCGTTGGAAACCTTTAATGGTGATGCAGATGAGTTGCGTAAGTCCGATGTGTACAAGGCCGCTGAAGAACGTGCCATTCGCATGTTGCGCCGCACCTACGTTTTGACTCGCTTGGCCAAGGAACGTGACGTGAAGTTGTCACAAGAACGCGTGGAAGTTGCTTTGGATCGTTTGGCTCAGGCAACTAAGTTGGCAAAGAAGGAACTTATCCGCCGTCTTTCCGACAATGGTCGTTTGACCGAATTCCTTGATCGCGAACTCTGCGCTGTGATGTTGGAAACATTGCTTGAAGAATGTGCAGTGCTCTAAAGTATCCGCCATTCCCTTTATTAAATAGCCTGTCACCCGACAGGCTATTTTCTTTAGCAAAAGTTAATTACGCGCTACGCTTAACCTTCAACCGTTAAGATCCGACTTCCAATCCTCAAACAGGCACCCATGAGTAGCCACCAGTCTCTTGTCACCAGTCATTCGTTATGCGCTACGGAGAAAACGGTTTCGCCGCTTTTTTCCATCATCATCCCTGTCTACAATGTGGCGCCTTACCTTCGCGAATGTCTGGATTCAGTATTGGAGCAATCTTTTACGGACTGGGAATGTCTGTGTGTGGATGATGGTTCAACAGATCATTCTGGACGGATACTGGATGAATATACTGCGAAAGATAACCGTTTTCGCATTTGGCATCAGGCAAATGCCGGCGTTTCGGCGGCCCGAAATCGAGCTTTGGATAATGCAATTGGCGATTTTGTACTCTTCTTGGATTCGGATGATAGGTTGTTGCCCGAGTGTTTGAAACGCTTCAATGCTGTTGCGTCAGATACTGACTGGTGCTTATGTAATGTCCATGAGATGACAGCGGAAGGCGCATATGTACGCCTCCGGCGCCGGAAGATAAACGCATTGTGGGAACGATGTGATTTTAGTGCGGAGATTCAGTCCGTAGATTTATACTGTGTTTGGGGAATATGTTTTAAGCGGAAATGGCTCAATGATGTTGCTCTTCGCTTTGATACGCGGCTTACCGTGGCCGAAGATACGCTCTTTATGTCGCAAGCGTTATTAACTGCGAATCGGATTCAGTTGGCAGGAGACTGGGCTGGATATGCCTATCGTCTGCCAAATCAACGTGGCAGTTTGATGGAGCGAAACAATCAGGCGTATCTCCTATCCTATGTACAGGCTGCCCGGTGGATTAGATCTACTGCAATAAGTTCAGAGCCTGTTGGGAGAAGGGTATTAGCCTTTTGGGGACAGCTTTTGTGTGCTTGTGTAACAGCACGTCGATGGTCGGCTGGAGACCGCTTTAAGATTTACCGCGAACAGCAACCGTTGACGTCGGAGATGATAGCGTGTCTTCCTAAAAACATTTGTACGGTAATTCGAATCGCTATCTGTCAGTTAACACAAAGCGCAGGTTGTCCGTATTGGCTCTGGCGAATAGGGGATGCATGTCTGGGAGGGATTGGATGGACTCGCGATACAATTCTGGCCTACCTCCTTTCTAAACGCAAGATTTAATTCTATTGGCGGGTTACTGTTTAATTGCCTCACGTTCTAATTGTTTCACTTACAGATTGGAAGTCCCAGTAGAGGCCGTGGAGGATTAAGACTGTCTACTGCTTGTCATGATTGACAATAGATGCGGTGTAACTGTCGTTATTGGGCTTTTTATCATCAGTATATTTGCGAGTTTAATTACTAGGGGATATAATAAAAGATTAAAAATATTCATAAAATTTTCTTCTTTTGAGTTTTATTGATCTTGTATAGTTTACGAGTTTGTGTTGGAGAGA
>JAFTHG010000029.1 GCA_017457555.1 Kiritimatiellia bacterium
AATAGTATTTTACCCCCAAAAAACGGCCTTCAAACCGACCCACCAAGAGGCACTTTTTCGGCAACGAAGCCGCTGTAGACGAGTTAATTTTGCCCCTTTTTCAGCATAAGTCACTGCCACTCAAAGACTTAAGTGAATTTGTCAAACTTGCCAAAAATGCCCATTTTTGGCCCAAAATCAGCGGAAAAGGCAAATCAGCAAGAAAAATTTTCAAATCGTGAAAAATTGCGACAAAAAGTGAAAAAAGTGACCGTGTTGCGCAGGAGCTGCGCCGCAAGATTGCCAGCGTGGGGTGAGCCAAGGGTGGCTCACAGGCCGAACCAGGAAAGGCGGCTGCGCCAGAAATCACGGGGGCAGACGCGGCTTTTCAGCAAGGTGCTTTGCTCCGTATGCAGGTGTGAATGAAGTCTGTTTCTTGCGATAAAAGAATGGCATTTCAGGCGAAGATTTGTCATACTATTAATAGTGTATGTACTCTTATTTCCTTTGGAGGAACAAATGAACCGTTTTGCCCCTCTTCTGCTTTTCTTTGCGCTGATGCTCGCTGCACCTGTTCGGGCGGCTTTGGAGTATCTTCAGTATACGATTGCCGATCAATCGGTTGCGACTGTTACTGCACCTGCCAATGGGCTGGCGGCCTGGGCGCTGAATACTGACGAAAAGATTCTTTTTGTGCGTGACACAAATCAGGAGGATACGTCCTACTACATTGCCGTGTTTGAGTTAACCCATGCCCAAGCCGCCAATCTCGGTTGGAAAAATGCTACGGCGAACTCGGCTGTCGCCTTTGGTGCATTTCTCAACACAACGGAGCACGCCCTCGCCAAACCTCTTGCCTACCCAACAACCGATCAATGGCGGGCTTATGTTGAGGAAAAGCCAAGCCGTATCTGCAATGTGCGCTATGGCATTGAAGCCGGTTCAGATGCTAAAACCGCAGACGCTTGGTTGGCCGACTACATTGGAAAAGGCGCATCGTACATCAATGGCTATGGCCTTTGTGACACCTTTGGCAATATGGCAGAATGTACAGTTGATACCCCTGATGCAGAGCCTGTCTTCCGTGGTTGGTATGCTGGCAGCACCGGTAATTTCAACAACATCACTCGAGATGGTTCTGCCTGGAATGTGGCGCTTGCCGCGATTCAAACCAACTCGCTTACACCTGTCGCCGGGGTGCGCCCCGTCTACCTGCCACCGCTGGAGCAGACCTATACGGTTACGGTGACGCTGGATGGGCAGCCTGTCAGTGCCTTGACTCAAACCCATCTCGCACCGGGCACCATGGTGACGGTGACGCCGCCTACTCCGATGGAGGGGACACTCCTGATGGACATCTACACCGTAACGCCTGACACGATTACCGGACTCTCCTTTGAAATGCCAACCCAAGATGTCACCTTTGCCTTTACATCCAAGGCGCAAGCCACACTCGTTGTGACAGGAGGCTCGGCCGATCCTGCGGCCATTTGCGCAGGCATGCCCTTTACACTCACGGCCGATGCCGCGCGGTCCTTCCTCTACTGGAGTGGCGATGCCGGCATTGATGACACCAATAAGACACACAATCCTTTAATCCTGACGCTGGATACCGTAGATGCCGGCAGCATCCTCACCTATACCGCACACTTTAAGCCACAAGCCACGCTAACCGTAACGAATGCAACCGCCTCCGCAACGAAAGTTTCGGAAGGTGACGAGGTCACGGTTACAGCACCGACAGATGGCAGCTTCTCCCACTGGGAAGGATATGGCATTGGCAACACCAACCGCTATCGCAATCCCCTGCTCTTAACCATTGATGCTGTTACCGAGGGAGAAGAACTCACCCTCACAGCTGTCTTGAAACCAGCCGTAACAATTCAGGTTACGGGAGGTGACGCTACTCCGAAGCGTGTCTATGATGGCAACACCTTTACATTAACCGCCACTGGGAACGCATGGCAGAACTTTGCCTACTGGGAGGGCGACTTCGGTATTACCGAGAGCAATAAGACCAAAAATCCGCTCACGCTCACCTGTAGCGGCCAGACCACTGGAACCACCCTCACCTACACTGCACATTTTACTACTCATCCACGCGTTCTTGTCTTTGGGGGCACCGCAACAACGACAGACGCCGCTGCCGATTACGGAGAAGGTTACTACAAAGTGGGGACACGCCTGACCCTTACGCCACATACCGCCCTGCCTGATGGTTATGTCTTCAGTCACTGGTTGAAACACGATGGTACCACCATTGCCACACAGACCTGCACTTACACCGTTGAAGCCACAGACACCACCACTTTTGCCGCTGTCTATAAAGCAGATGACAGCATCACCAATACGGAGATTCTGCACATCGGTGCAATCAATGAAAAGACCTTAAAGGCGCGCACTGCAATGGGGTATACCGCCACGGCCACGACGACACACACCTACACGAATAACACCATCGCCTACTACGGCACGGCGGAAGCGGCCTCCCCTTACGCTAAACTGGATTTTGCGACCAAATCCATCGACCTTACCACTGTGACAGCTGAAACGGCCAACTCAGAAGCCAACCGGCAGACAGCCGTTGTTTTGAAGCGGATTAAGCCAGCATCCGGCCAGCCCTACTATGTCGGCATCCACGAAATCACGCAAGCGCAATATACCAACCTCACAGAAGGAAAACTCACGGCACCCAGTCTGCTTCCGCATACGACAGGGCAAACCACCCGTGGCGAAGCTGCGACTTTCCTTGCCAAACTCTCTTCCACCTTTGGTGAAACTTTTACTAAGCCAACGAAAGCACAAATTGCTACTATCAGTACAGGTGCACAAAATGCCGCACAAACCTATGGTGACCCTGCAATTAAGGCTACCATGGTGAACTGTGAAGCCAATCAAGCCGGATTAATTGCCAGTGGTTCAAAGACCGTTGACCCTTACGGTTTCTATGATCTCTGGGGTAATGCAGCAGAATCCTTTGCAGATGATGACGAAAATCTCTGGGGCGGTTGGTACGGCACACCTCTCAACTTCTGCAATCTTCAGCAAGCATCCACCACCACAACTACCAACCAGCCCGGAGCGATTCGCCCCGCGATTACCGTACCTAAGCGGAATACAATCACAGTAAAGAACTTACAAAACAAAACCTTTGCCGTATTACCTAACCAACCTCTCACCCTCAAGGAACAAATCGCTCCGGGACGCAAATTCACAGGATGGGTCGTTACCAGTGGCTCCTCCCAAAAGACTTACACAACAATGCCGCAAACACTCACCATCACGGCAAATACCACACTGGAAGCTACGTTCACCGACCCCTTACAGTCCGTTTCAGTGAACTATCAAGGCGGATGCATTGGCCCGGCGACCGCTTTTCCGGGTACCACCATTTCCGTTTACGCGGAAACGCCTGGGCAAACACTTGAAACCCTAACCGTCTCTCCTGCAACCGCAGCCATCTGTGATGTAACGACAGGTCGTATTACCTTCGCAGAAACGGTCACGGGCACGGTTACGATTCAAGCGACCTTCCGGACGGCAGCACCTACGGCAGGCTTCCACTTCAAATTACGTTAAATCAATTTTACTTTACTTATGCAGCAAACACTTCACTTTATTGGCATTGGTGGCGTTGGGATGAGTGCCTTAGCGCAAGCCTTCTTGGATCGAGGGTGTCGCGTCACCGGTTCAGACCGCCTGTTGGCAACAGGTCAGATGACACCCACCCTTGCTACGTTGCAGGCTCAGGGCGTTCACCTCTGTCCGCAAGATGGCTCCGGCATCACGGACGCAACGACAACCGTAGTCTACTCCACGGCAATTGAAGATGACAACCCGGACTATGTGAAGGCACAAAACCTCAACATTCCCCTGCTCCATCGAAGCAATGCATTGGCACACCTCTCCGAAGGCCATCGTTTCATTGCCGTTTCCGGAACCTGTGGTAAATCCTCGGTTACTGCGATGCTGGGCCACCTCCTAACGGTTTGCGGCAAAGACCCCACCATTGTAAATGGTGCTGAAATCGCAGGATTGGATAATGGTGGCACGCGCATTGGTTCCGTTCGTACCGCAGTGACACCTGGCGGATTCTTCGTAGCAGAAGCAGACGAATCCGATCGTTCCTTAATGACATTGACACCCACCGATGTGATTGTGACCAATGCCTCTGGCGACCACTTCCCCAAGGAAGAAGCCGAGACCCTTTTCAATGCATTTAAGGCAAAAGCGACAGGTGTCGTTATTGATACGCGCGGTCTTGAACCGGAACACGATTTCACAACGTGCGGTTGGGAAACGCACTTCCTCTGGCGCGGCCATCCATGTTGCTTACCAATGCCCGGTGCTCACAATGTGGCCAATGCCAAAGTTGCGCTTGAAATGGCTGCTGCCGTGGGCTGTAACGAAGCAACGCTTGCAACTGCCTTTAGCACCTTTCGTGGTATCCGGCGTCGTTTAGAGCGTACAGGCTGCTACAATGGGGCCACCGTCATTGATGACTATGCCCACAACATTGAAAAATTAGCAGCGGTATGGCAAACCCTCATACAAGTCTTCCCCAAAGGCGTATGTGGCGTTTGGCGTCCGCATGGTTATGCGCCTTTACGAAAGATGTGTGCCGGTTTAGCCGAAATGTTCGCACAAGTCGTGCGCCCCTGTGACCAACTTCTCCTTTTACCCGTCTATGATGCCGGAGGGACGGCCGACCGTTCGGTCAATAGTGATGCACTCTTTGAACAATTACACCATCGCTGCCCGGTTCAATTAGTCGCAACGCTTGATGAAGCCGAAATGGCATTACAGCGCTTCGCTGCACCAGACACGGCACTTGCCATCTTCGGTGCACGTGATCCCGGCTTATCGGCACTTGCCCATCGTTTGGGAAATACAAAGTAATTGAATCGTATGCTATACTCGTTTTTTCATCTTTTCTTTGAACTCTGGCTGGAAATGGCCCCATGGCTTTTGGCTGGATTTGCACTCGCCTTTGTCTGCTCCTTTTTGCTCTCCGAACGGTGGATTCGCCGTCATCTTGGCGGTGCCGGATGGACGCCAATCCTTAAAGCCTCATTATTGGGACTACCGCTTCCGGTGTGCTCCTGCGGTGTGCTTTTAGTTGCTTTAGCATTGCGGCGCAGCGGCGCACGCAAAGCGCCTGTCTGCGCTTTTCTGGCATCCACTCCGCAATCCGGAACAGATGCAATTCTGCTCTCATGGCCACTTCTTGGTCCTCTCTTCACCCTCTTACGTTTTTGTGGAGCCTTTTGTTCTGGTCTGCTTGCAGGAGCACTGGTGCGTTGGTTTGGCATTGCCCAACCGCCACCGGAAGAAACACCGGACTTAAGCGCCTCCTGTGCCGCTGTTTGTGCGTGTCATCACCACGACTCACACCATCCGCACGAACATGGCGAATCCCATCACCACGAGTTTGTCCCTCTCCGTACCCGGCTTTGGGATTCGTTACGTTATGCCTTTATTCATCTTCCCGGCGAGATTGCGCCTCTATTGACCCTTGGTATTTTCATTGCAGCAGGTATTACCCTCTGGTTACCTACCGGTATCCTGACAGATGTCCCCCTATTACTCTCCTATGCGCTTGCGATTCTCATCGGATTGCCCACGTATGCCTGCTCCATCGCCATTATTCCTGTGGCGGCAGGGCTTTTAGTAGGTGGCGTTTCTCCCGGAGCCGTCTTTCTTTTCATGGCCTGTGCACCGACAACACACCTCGGCGCGCTCTTGGTAATGGGGCGAGAACTGGGGTGGCGCACAGCGGTATTGTACACGCTGGCGATTATTGGTTGCGGGTTCTTTTTTGCTTTCGTCATTGACTTTGGCTTACAACTCTCCATCCCAACACCAGCCATCGTAACAGAAGCACATCACCACTGTCACCATTTAGGGATTCTTGAGAGTCTCATTTTTGGCGTAACGACCCTCATTCTGACACATGGCACCGTGCTTCATTGGGTAAAACATCTCGTTGCCAAACGTCATCACCTCCATCATTCTCACTCGTCAGAAGGAATACATTGATGAAAACACACCTTTCACCCCTTCTCTATCTCCTGCTTTTACTCTTCACAGCAGGAGCGGGTTATGCCATTGGACGCTTTTCAGCCGAACCTATTGTTGAAGTTCTACCCGAAACGGTCACACATCCCCACCCTCAAGCAAATACATCAACGCGACTTGACTTGACAAAAGCTCAAACCGAAATCGCAGCCTTGCGAAACGAAAATCAGCAGTTACGGCAACGCCTCGAAGTTGAGCCAACCGAGGATATGCCAGAGGAAGCGCAAGAAGTAGTTGCCGAACCAGAGGAACCACGGCAACGTCGAACATGGCAGGAACGTATGGCAACCCTCAAAGAAGAAGATCCTGAGCGTTATGAGAGAGAAATGGAACGCCGGAATCAATTTGTCACAGCGATGCGGCAAATGAGCGAAGAACGCGACACCTTCCTGAACTCCATTGATCTCACCCTGCTCACTCCTGAAGCACAAGAGAGCCATCAACGTTTTACAGCGGCCACCAGCCGTCAATTCCAGTTACAGGAAGAGATGATGGCAATGGCAGATGCCGGAGAAGATATTCCGCGTGAAATGCGGGAAGAGATGGGCGAACTCTTCCGCGAACTGCATGAAACACGTGATGTTGAACGAGCAATTCTTCTGGATGCAATTGCCACCTCTATGGGACTGAGCGGCACAGATGTAACAGACTTTACCACGTTGGTCAATGAAGTCTTCAATGCCACAGGAATGCAAATGCCACGTATGGGACGACCTCCACGTGTTCGCAGCATGCCTCCACAATCTAATAGGTAAGAGAATGACAGCCCCCCTTTATTCCCGTCAGGACATTAACCAATGGGCTGCAGGAGATGAAGCACTCCTCTTTGCTGAAGCAGAACGATTAACACGTGAAATCGCCCCCAGGCGATTTGATATGTGCTCAATTGTTAATGGCAAGAGTGGTAAGTGTTCTGAAAACTGCAAATGGTGTGCCCAATCTGCCCATCACACGACAACATGCGACATTTATGACACTATTACACCGGAAGAATGTCTGCGACACGCTCTAGCCAATGAGGCACAAGGCATTCGCCGATTCTCGATTGTGAACAGCGGGCGTGCGGCAACTGACAGAGAGTTGGACGCAGTTATTGCCTGCATTCGTCTCTTAAAACAAAAGACCGACCTTGAACTTTGTGCTTCGTTAGGGCTTTTGGACGAATGCGCACTCCAACGCCTGTATGATGCCGGTGTAAGACGTTATCACTGTAATTTGGAAACATCTCCCAAACACTTCCCAATGCTCTGCACCACCCACACGTTAGATGATAAAATCCGCACGCTTAAAGCCGCCAAAGCCGTTGGGATGGCGATTTGTTCCGGTGGTATTATCGGTATGGGAGAAGATGAACACGATCGTATCGATTTGGCCTTTGCATTACGCGAATTAGAGGTACATTCCATTCCAATCAATATTTTGTCGCCGATTCCAGGGACTCCACTGGAAGCAATGCCTCTTCTGCCGGATCATGCAATTCTGCGAACCATTGCCCTATTCCGTTTAGTGCATCCGACAGCGTATCTTCGCTTTGCTGGCGGTCGTGCAAGGTTAGCACCCGAGACACTGGAACACGCATTGCGGTTAGGCATTAATGCTGCCATTGAGGGCGATCTACTAACAACACTTGGCAACACCGTCGCACA